>JAGWTK010000265.1 GCA_028876035.1 Bacteroidota bacterium | reverse complement strand
AGTTGGAAAAAAAGGGGTTGATGATGTATGGCCAGATGACAGCAGGAAGCTGGATCTATATCGGCAGCCAGGGTATCGTGCAGGGTACGTATGAAACCTATGCTGCGCTTGCCAATAAACATTTTACAAAGTCCGGAGAACCCTATGGTGATCTGCGGCATACACTCAATGTAACCGCAGGCCTGGGTGGAATGGGCGGTGCACAGCCACTGGCCATTACCATGAATGGCGGAACGGCATTGATTGCAGAAGTAGAGGAGTGGCGGGTCGACAAACGCATCGGTACGCGGTACCTCGACGAAAAATTCCACGACATCGATGCCGCCATCGACAAAGCCCTAGCATATAAAAAAGCCGGCGATGCAAAAAGTATCGGGGTTGTATGCAATGCCGTTCATCTGCTGAAGCGGTTGGCGGAAAGGAATATTGTGCCGGATACCCTTACCGATCAAACCTCGGCACATGATCCACTGATTGGATACATACCGCACACGCTTAGCAATGAAGCCGCCAAAGAACTGCGAACAGAAAATCCGGCAGCATATACCCGGCTTTCTTATGAGAGCATGTACCTGCATGTACAACTCATGCTGCAGTTGATGGACCGCGGTGCTATTACGTTTGATTATGGCAATAACATCAGGGCAAGGGCGCAGGAATACGAAGACAAGACGGGAGAAGGGGCCAGGCTCACCGCGCATGCTTGTTTTGATTTTCCGGGTTTTGTACCGGCCTATATCCGCCCTTTGTTTTGTGAAGGAAAAGGACCTTTTCGCTGGGCAGCGTTGAGCGGCGATCCCAATGATATTGCGGTGACCGATGCGCTCATTGCCGGTATGTTTCCCGAAAACCGTTCATTACAACGCTGGTTGCAACTCGCTAAAGAACGGATCGCTTTCCAGGGATTGCCCGCGCGCATTTGCTGGCTCGGACAGGGTGAACGGGAGAAAGCGGGCCTTGCATTCAATGAACTTGTCCGCTCCGGAAAGGTGAAAGCGCCCATTGTTATCGGTCGCGATCACCTTGACACAGGCAGTGTAGCGAGCCCCAACCGTGAAACTGAAGCGATGCTGGATGGAAGTGATGCAGTGGCCGACTGGCCCATATTAAATGCATTGGTGAATACAGCGGGTGGCGCAAGCTGGGTAAGTCTGCACCATGGAGGCGGCGTTGGAATGGGCTATAGTATTCATGCCGGTATGGTTATTGTAGCCGATGGCACGGAGGCCGCTGCCCGCCGGCTCGCACGAGTGCTGCGAAACGACCCAGGTATGGGCGTAATCCGTCATGCAGATGCAGGATACGAGCTTGCTGTGCAAACAAGGAAGCAACACGGGCTGGACCTCCCCGGCTAAACGGCCAATAAGAAGTCAGCATTCGATCACCCCATCAGATGGAATGAAACCAGGTCATGGAGGCGGCTTGATTATCTTGTCTTGTATTATCCTTCACAAATGTGAATGCTTTCATTCTATGCAGAATAGTCGTTGATCTCAATCATTTTATTTGACGGCACAACTTTATTAATGCTGTTTTTCTTCTCCCGGGAATATAACGTTTACCAATAACCGAAAAAAAATTGGTTAATAAGTTGTACCCACAGCACGCGTCCACAGACCCGCAATTCCGGGTCATCTTCAAATATGTATTCTTCTGCAAATCAAAAGTCCCGTTTTTTTTATTGTAGAAAAGACCATCGTAATAAAAACAAAGCGCAATCGGGTCAAACGTAAATCAATTAATAAGTTTTAGCAGTACCATATAAAGTTTCTATTGGACATATAGTGTTTTTTAAAAAGATGTGGCTTGTCTGTGCATTTCCTTGTTCCGGTAAACCAGCCATGGTTACATTTTAAATTGCGTGTGTGCGAATTCGATTAGCCGAAAATCAGTATATGGATGCAGCGCAGGGAAACCGGTACCTGGATTCCAGCCTTACAAATGTCATCCGACATTATTTCTTCATAACCATTCAACGAAGTGCAGGAACACGACGGGTTCCTGCACGGGTTTTAGTGCGGGTGAGGCACTTACTCCGTTACCTGCCAGGTTTGGTTTCCGTTTTATACTATCGCAGCGATAGCATTTCCCGTTCCCAATTTTTCCCCGTACTGCCTAAAGACTATTGACTAATGACTACCGACTACTTACGATATCCCTCACGCCACAAAAAACTAACCCATGTCGAAATCTCACCGAAAAAAAATCGCCGCCCTTGATCCCGTTGAGGAACTTAGACAACGCTTTTTTATCATGCTTAAATATGCGTACTGGTGCGAGAAAGCGGTGATCAGATCATTTCCCAGGCTTTACCGTCATGCGCAGTCGCCCCAGCTTCGGTTTTGGATTTCAGAACACCTTGCCGAGAGTAAGCTTCATCTTCGCCGGCTGCACCTGGTCTTCGGGCTGCTCGGGCAGAAACCGGTTGCACGTAAAAGTGAACCCATGGAAAGCATCTTCCGTGAAACCACTTCTTTGTTAAAAGGAAGTAAACCGGGTTTTATAAAGGACGCCGGGATTATTGGCTGCCTGCGGAAAGCGGAACATCATGAAATCGCTTCCTATGCCGGACTGACCGCATTGGCGCGGTTGTCGGATCTGCCGCAGGCGGCGGAAATGCTGGTGAAAATACTGGAAGAGGAAAAGCGTACGGAGGAACGATTGTCTGATCTGGCCAATGAGGATCCCGACTTTGGTTAATGACCGTGTGCATGACCGTAGTTTCAAAGGCGCCTATGCCTTACCTTGCAGACATGGTACCTGGCGCTATCGACGAACAAACACGCTGTAAACATTATCATTCTTCGCTTGACATCATCGCCATAAAATTCAAATGTTGCGATACCTTTTATCCTTGTATTCATTGCCACGAAGAATTGGCAGGTCATCCTGCGCTTACCTGGGGCAAACAAGAACAGGATGAACCCGCAGTTTTGTGCGGCGCCTGTAAAACGGTGCTTTCCGTTAAACAGTACCTGCAGGCGGATAGTGCCTGTCCGGCCTGTGGCGCAGCTTTTAATCCGGGCTGCTCAAAGCACCATCATTTCTATTTTCAAACCTGATTGCCCTGAGACTGCGGGCAGGTAAGTGGTAGAACGAGTGAGAGGTAAGAGGTAGTAGGTAGGAGGTAAGAGGTAGAAGGTAGGAGGTAAGAGGTAGGAGGTAGGAGGGAAGAGGGAAGGGGCGTAAAAAAAAAGCAGCGAACTGGATTACGTTTTATGATCCGGTGATGACTATACATCCGGTAACAGTTGTTACTGTTTAAACGGATGTTTATGAAAAGAATCCTCTTTGCGCTTCTAACGCTATCGATCCTCTGCAGTTCCTGCGAAAAAGTATTGGGCGATGACAACAGTCTTTTCGGAGACGACCGGGGCGGCGGAGGCGGCGGGGGCACCAAAATAGCTGCGTCGGCAGTGCCAGCTCCGGTGAAAAATGCATTTAACACACAGTTCCCGGGCGCAGGCAACATCGAATGGAAACTGCTTGCCAATGGAAACTACAAAGTGCAGTTTGTTAGCGACAATACCAAATGGGAAGCCATTTATAATCCCGCTGGTCAACAGCTCAGCCTCGAAAAAGCATAATCCCTTTCGCAATAAAAAAAGACCGGCTTTTCGGAAGGCCGGTCTTCTTGCTTATCCCAATAGTCTTATTTTTTAAGGAAGGGTAGTCCGGCAGACGCATCTCCATCCACCGATAGCACGTAGTACCCGGCGGGCAGCTGCGCGATGGTAATTTCATAACGCAGTTGTGTGTCGCCCATTCTTTTTGCCAGTACAACCTGCCCCGCTGCATTGGTGATTTTTATGGAATGGATCGACTGTCTATCTTCATTGAGCAAGGTTACTGTTGACATTACAGGATTAGAAATCAGTCTTGGTTTGGAAGTTCTTGTCCCGCTGTTCAAACGGATGCTGCGCGAATAACTGAAGTTTCCATCATCATCAGTTTGTTTGATGCGGAATAACCAGCTATTGCCAATCGGTTTATCAAAACTGATCGAGTAGCTTGTCGCTTGTGTTGTAGTAATGGTCGCCGCGGCCGGAATTTTTTCAAGTGGGGTAAAATGAACGCCATCTGTCGTGTATTCCGGCTGGAAATACTGCACATTGGGCGTTTGTTCAACCTGCCAGGCAAGATTCACTTTTTTATCGTCGGCATGCCCTGTAAAAGATATCCATTGCACGGGCAGCGCCGTACTTACCATCGCATTGTACAAGGAAGTTACTTCTGCGCCGCTCAACGTGCGGCTATAGGTGAGAATATCGTCCAGTGAACCGGTATAGTTGCCCGTTGAAATGGCACTGCTTCTTCCCAGTCCAATCACAGAAGGGGCGCTCAGTGAAGCGGTGTTTATGCCCGTACCGCTTGCTACCTGCGAACCGTCTACATACAGCAGGATTGTTCCGCCCGCTTTGCTGCGGGTGGCCGTTACAAAATGCCAGGCGTTGTCGTTATAGGTACTGGTTGATTTAATGGTAATATCCGGATTGCCGACGCCGAAACAAACTTTACCACCGTCGATCAAACAAATGCCCCAGTCGTTGGTGACACCGCCCACTTCTGCGTCCACCAGGCTATTCCCGCCGTACCATTGGGAACTCGTGTTCGCAATCATCCCCGTTTTAAACCAGAATCCTACCGTGAAATCATTTTGCAATGCGGTTACCAGACTTACCGGAAGCGTGCCGGAGGAAGTGATAGACGTAAAGCTTACCGCACTGTTGGCAGTACCCAGGCGGCTGGTGGTATTCGCCGTCAGCGTGAGGCTACCATTCAGGCCATTGCCACTCACGTCGGTGGCCGCGTTGTTATTCAACGGATACCTGGTATTGGGCGTGGCGGGTATCTGCGCATTCGCGGCAAAGCAAAAAAAGCAGAGTAGTGTTCCGAGCGATTGCTTTAGTAAAGTTGCTGTGGAGGCGTGTTGCATGCTTGAAGGATAGTTTGGATTGAATTAGTTAGAAAGGATTAGTGCTTCTTCAAACAGTAGTTTTACCGGTTTATTTTTAAGGCATTGACCTTTCTTAAAAAATTGAAGTTTATACGTACTGCTTTTGCGTTTTCTCATGTATTACCAGCCATACATGCTCTATCTCATCCCGCCATTTGCACCGTTACCTATTTTCACCTCTGCTATTAATTCCTAAATATCGTCTCAACATAAAGTAAATATTGTACCTAATTTCTCAAACAAGCTGGCAATGCGTAGATGAAAACATGAATGGATTTCGTTGAAATACTGTGCGCCTGGATTTGAGCGATTGGTAGCCCATTCACAGATGCAATTATGAAAAAGCCCTTACCCTCTCTGACAGCCCCTGTTACCATTGTTGTTTTGTTCAGTTGTATTTTCCTTATCCCGCAGGTTTCCAGCGCACAGTGCAATGTGAACGACCGGTATGATAATATCATCAGCGGTTACCATTCTTCTATCGCTTTAAAGAACGGAGGTGGTTATGCCGTGTGGGGATCCTCGATGTCTGATACAGGAACAACAGATGTATATAGTCCCAGGGACCTTGACAGTGCACATTATCCCGGACTTACTTCGGCAAGTATCATTTATAAAGCGGCCATTGGAGGTAAAAGCGGCGGGACCGATGTGGATCAGGCTATCTTGCTGACCACAGAAGGACTCTGGGCCTGGGGTGTTACTGGCAATGTGCTGAAGACAACCTTGAAAAATACCAATGCATTTGGTCGGATCGTTTCTCCGTCTGGCGCCACTACTGCCGGCTTACCTGCCGGTGTTGCTCCCACCGATGTGCAGGAATTATTTGCTACCTATCAAACCCTCGTGCTGCTTACAAAGATCACCGGTGCCGGTCCTGGTAATGTATATATCCTTACACAAACATCACTGGCAGTGGAAGGCA
>JAGWTK010000264.1 GCA_028876035.1 Bacteroidota bacterium | reverse complement strand
TTTACAACAGCGATATCAGTCGACGGATCCGTCCCCACCAGGACTGCTTTGTATTGTTCACCATTGGCGTAAGACACCTGGATATCTTCTGCTTTTTCAATCACATGATGATTCGTTACCACAAAACCGTCCGACGAAATCACAAAACCCGAACCCGTGGCAGTACCAGGACGGTTAGGCCCGCTGCGCCGGTCAGGCATTGGCCGTCTCACTTCAATATGCACTACCCCGGGTGAAGCTGATTTGGCGACCGAAACGATCGTACCGGAATACGCATCCAGCAACAGACGGTCGCTGGAAGATGTTTGAATTGTTTCGCTCATATTCCCATCGCTTCAAATATTGATCCCTGAAACAGCAGCTATCATTTTGTCAGTTTGCTCAGAACTTCTTTACCAGGTAAACGCCGCCCGCCACCATGAGCACTCCCAGCAAACGCTGCCAGTTGATGGCATGCACCGGCGATTGCAGCCACCCGAAATGATCGATACAAAGCGCGGCAATCATTTGGCCAAGCAAAACCAGCACAGTTACATTGCCGATACCCAGTTTTGGTGCGCATACAATAATCAGCAGGATGTAAGCCGCACCAATAATACCCCCGCCATAAGCCCATACAGGTGCGTTTGACAGGCTTTGGATTGACGGGAATGCCTGCCTGCTGCAAACGATAAAAACGCCAATTGAACAAACGGCCACCAGGAAAACCACCAGGGTGGAATAATAGGCGCTGTGGAGTACCCTGCCCAATTGCGCATTCATAGCGCTTTGAAACGGAATCATTATTCCCGCGACAACTGAAAGAAACAGAAAGTAGATGGTTGTATCCATTCTCATTGCTTGAACTGCTTTGCATTTCGTGGAATACGGACGTTATAGTTAAAACCAAAACTGAGTATATTATCCGTTTGCTTTACCGGCAGCGCCACCACGTGTTCGTGAGAGAAACTATACAAAGCAGTTGCATTCAAACCACGCCAAATGGGAAAATCAATACCAGCATCCAATTGCAGCCGATAGTTATTTGGCTCGTCAAAAGCGGGTTGCCAATAGGCATCATAATAAAACCGAAGGTGTCGCTGGAATAAATAATCCCAGCCCCCGATGTATGCAGTACAGCGCCAAACAGCGATGTGATCATGACCATTGTATTTCGCCAGGTTGAATGCGGCGCCGTTAAACCTCGTATATTCATACAGCAGGTTGGCAGATAGTTTTATTACATCATTCGACCTTCGCAACAGCTGCCAGGTGATTCCTCCTCCGCCAAACACGCGCAGCCTCACTTGCCGCCGGAAATTGGTACTCAGGTATCCGATCAAATAAGGATACAGTGCCCGGTGCGGATTAAAGTAGACATAGTTGCGGCTAAACAAATCGTTATCGGCTTCTTTGTTGTAAAACGACTGGTATAAACTTGTGTTCTGTGACTTTAACACGATCGCCGGCAAAGGCGCAATGGCGAAGTCCAGCTTCGAACGCACAGTTAATACACTCACATTCCCGGTTTGATAATTACCGGTTAAAGAAGTTCTTAACTGGAAACGGGCAGTATCACTTTCATTGATCTGCGCATGGCCCGCATGAACAAATGACCCAAAAACTATCGTAAAACAAACTGAGCTTTTCAGGGTCGCCGCCTGTTCCAATAAACGGATGTGGTAATGTGATTGCATGCCTCGGCGCAGAGATTGATTTCCTGCTACTATTTTATCTGTCCGATTATTTCGAGAAACTTAGCCGGTTGCACTACAAAAGGCAAATGGGATGTCTCCATTTCAAAAACTTTCTTAACACCAGCATTGGCCTTGATCATTTGCTGTTGGAGCGCGTAGGGTACAGCATTATCATTTTTTGTACAGATATAATATTTCTGCGTTTTCGCAAAACCTGGTCCCAGCATGACTTTATCGTTAAATGCCTTAAGCGGATCCGGCCGGTGGTATTTCACCAATGCATCTTTCATGTCCTGTGAACAGTCGGCACAAACTACCGCGGGCAAGACTTCCTTTTTTACAGCGATGAGTGAATAATCCTGGTTGAATTCGAAAATATCCAGTTTCTTCCCGTGCAGGAAATGATCGACGATACCGTTCAAACTTTCCCCTGAAGCCGGAAGGAAAGCTGCCACATACACCAGTTTGTCAATCTTTTCAGGCAGGAGGTCGGCCACTTTGGAGATAACCATCCCTGCCATTGAATGCCCAACCAAAATGACTTTTCCAGGTTGTTCTTTGACAGTTTTACTCACCGCTTTTACATAATCAGCCTGGCCGATGCCGCGCCCATCGGTTTGATCGATGCCATGCGCAGGCAGATTCACTGTAACTACATTCGCATGCACCGCCAATTGATTTCTTACAAAGCCCCAGGCCGACTCATCTGCCCATGCACCATGTACCAATACATAGGTAGGATAGCGTTTCCTGTCTTCTTCCAGTGCCTTTATCACCAGTTCGGCAGCTGCAGCGCCACTGTTTTGTTGTTGCCCCGTCACCAGGTTGCCATCGCGGACTGCATAAGCCGAAAAAGGCGCTCCACATTCGTATTTGCTGTTGGGCATTTTTCTTGCCAGGTCTTCGATGCGAAATGGTTGAATCTGACGGCCCACATAAGCATCTGCGTACGCCTCTTCTGCCGAGGCGAAGCCGGTCCATCGCTTGCCATCCACCAGGAACTTGCCATTAGGGAGTTTGGTGTCGAGCAGGATACTTGTGCCATGACAAATAGCGGCGGTCGGTTTGCCGGTGAGGTAGAAATCAGCGAAAAATTTTTCTATCACGGGGTTTTTGTACATAGTATACATCGGTCCCTGTCCACCACAAACAAAAATTGCTTTGTAGTCATCCGGGTTCACAGAAGAAAGTCGCAGCGTGTTCCTTACCTGCGCCATTTTTACCGGGTCTTTTTTAAAACCGAGCGAAATGTAATCGAAAGCAGCATACCTGCTTTCATCTTCCGGATCGCTGAACTGATCAAAATACACTTCTCCTCCATCAAGCGAAGCGATGTCTACCGTATAGCCGTGCTCCGAGAATACCCAGTATGGATGCGCAAGCTCAGCATACCACACACCAATGGGCCAGCCGGTTTGTGCACTCACTGCTTTATTGGAAACTATCATCAGCACCTTGCCGCTGTTACCGGCATTGTGCTGTGCCTTTGTTGAAAAGGTTAAGACCGTGATCAAAAGTAAAAGAGGGAACTTTTTCATATCCTGGTTATCGTTTTGGTAGTTTAAAAAACAGCATACAGCAATAGCACAAAGCCTGAGCCGATGCCTGAAAAGATGAATCAGGGCAAAGTTGAGGAAGAAGCGGGGCCCGACTTTGGTACAAAAAGCGGTTTGTTTGGTACAAATTTCACCAGCCGCAAGGATGAGAAACAATGTGTAAATACCAACCTGAGACATAGACCAAAGACTCGCGGCTAAGGGCTACGAACGACGGCTACAAACTACGGGCTACAAACTACGGACTATGGACTGCGGACTATGGACTCTGGACTATCGACTACGGACTACATTAAATAGCCTACTGCACAGTGGCGGCGTTTCGGTAGGCCAGCGGCGTGCGGCCATCCTTCTTTTTGAAGAATTTGGTTAGATGTGAGGGATCCGAAAAATCGAGTTGGTAAGCTATTTCAGAGATACTCAACATCGAATGCCGGAGCAGTGCTTTGATTTCCATCATCAGCATATCGTCTATAAAGTCGCTGGCGTTTTTCCCGGTTTCCTGTTTGATGACCTTACCGAGGTGTTTGGAAGAAACGGCGAGTTGCGATGCATACGTAGCAACACTGCGAACGCTGATGAAATGCTGGGCAACTAATTTTTTAAAACGAATTACGAGGGAGCTGTCTCTCTGGTTGTGATAGGCCGATTGCAGCCCCTGCCGGATATAACTTCTTTTAGCCGTAATGAGGATTAAATTGAGGATTAGTTTAATGGCCCTGGTCTTATCGGGCAGGTCAGCCCTGATTTCGCTATCGATGGCAAGAAACTGGTTCGCCATCAGTTCCGCTTCTTCTGTGGAAAGGTCAAAGAACGGAACGCCTGCATAATCAAAAAATGGAAACTGGCTTTCCATACTGGCAGCGGGCAGTAATTCATCGGCAAAATCCTGGCTGAATAAGATATACCAGGAATACATGTCTTCGCTTTTGTTCTGCAAAGAGAAAAGTTGGTTGGGAAAATTGAAATGAATGCTGTTGGGGTGATGCACAAACGTTTCCAGGCCGCAATCCACCTGCAGCGAGCCACGCCTGCAAAAACCAATCCGGTAGAATTGTGATTTGAGCGGCCCGATTTTCTCTTTCACTTTCACGGAAGAATAGAGCCCGAATCCGCCACCAATCAGTTCATTCGTATTGTCGCAACCAAAATTGCTTTCTGCCAATGCTTCTTTATGTACAAAAAGATAATTGGTATCCAGCTCAAAGCTGGGAATGGTTTGGAGGGCTTTTTTACTGACTGCTGCCATGGCAGTACGAATGTAAGGGATCAGCGTGAACAGCGTTGATTCCGAATCTGCGATGGTTCATGTTAACCGGGCAACGGCACGCCTAAGCATGAAAAAAAAAGCACCGATAAAAATCGGCGCCGGTACATGAGAAAGACTAGTAACTTAATTGCTTGCGGACGCAATGTCGCTCACAAAGATTACCGGCATGTTACTGAAAAGGCCGGTTGGCATACTTAAAAAATTGATCATCTTACCCCCTGTTTAGCGCCGTTGCAAGCGTATTGAATCCAAATAGCTGCGAATTGCGGCAGACATCTTCTGGTGCTGACCAATGATAAAGCAGAGCGTAGTATCCAGCAGGTTTATATTGCTGGTTTCCGATTGTGCGAACCTGGATTCCAGCAGGTCTACGATGCCTGTTTTTTGCAGCAACTGCAGTTGAGCCTTCCAGTCGGGCCCGCCGCCCGGAGAAAATATAAAATCCGCCTGCGCTGTTGCAGTAGCCTGCAATTTCGCGCTCAGCAGCCGCCGGTATTCAGCAAACATCTGGCCCTGCGCATACAGATACAGCTCAATAAACTTTCGCTTGTAGGGAAACTGTTTTTTGACGCCACCGGTTCCATCCGCGTAGCCGAGATAAAAAACCCGCGTCATCTGGTCCTCCAGCCGGATCGATTTTCTGTCGTTCATTGCATCCTGAATTCTTCTCAATACTGCATTGCTTTCCTCGTAGAGTTCAGGTATGGAGCGGCCCTCCCAGGAGGCAAAGCTTTGTAACGCTGCCAGCAAGGAAGCAAAACAGCCATCGCAGGATCTAAACAAATCAATGACGAATGCATTGAAAACGCTTCGCTGGGAATTCCGGGGCGTAATATCCAGCACAATCCGCTTTTCGCCAATAACAACTGTTTGCCGAAGTCGTGCTGCCAGCTGTTTTTCAGTTTGTTGCCATTTGTAATCTGTTTGCAAAATATTTTTATGGAAAAGAAAACTCAAAGCAGGATCAAATGGCGTAAAACAACTGGTAGGTAAGGGGAAAGCCCGTTGGTACAACTGCAGGCGGGTCTTATAATTAACCCGGCTTGCAAACGCGTCCATCAGTTCTTTAATTCCCTTATTGTTTTTCCCGTCCTGTATCAAATGGCTTTCCTCCATCGTCGCTTTCCGGTTAAAAGATGAGACCGCCCTCGCAGGCAGTCTCATCGTAATTACCACTATACATCCAGTTATTGCTTACTTGTTCCACACTGCCCATCCGCTGGTCCAGTCGTTGGTGCCATCGAAGGCACCGCGATAGCTCACTTTTTCGAAGAATGAATCCGACAATGCGCCGAAATCAAACAAAGCGCCGGTGAGCAGCGGCGAACCGGTTTGCGGTTTCAGGTTCGGTGCCGTGTTATTGAAAGGATCACCCAGTTTC
>JAGWTK010000263.1 GCA_028876035.1 Bacteroidota bacterium | reverse complement strand
TTTTTTTCTGTCAACAAAATCACGGGCAATACCGTTTTTTTTGCCATTGGTTCTACAACGGCCGCTGCCATCAAAAAACGCAGCCAGGCTACCGTGGTCGTTGGTGACAGCCCTGGCAAGCAAGCATTGGCCGAAAAGGCGATCAAATACTTTGTAAAATCAAAAAGATAACTGCGAATACAGCAACGATATGCCAACACTTAAAAATGACCTGATTCTTCGCACACTCCTGGGCCAGCCAACCGAAAGAACACCGGTTTGGATGATGCGCCAGGCAGGACGATACCTCCCCGAATACCGCGTGCTGCGTGAACGCTATGGATTTTTCGAAAGATGCCAAACGCCTGAGCTGGCTTGTGAAATAACGATTCAACCCGTAGATATCGTAGGTGTAGATGCTGCGATATTGTTCTCCGACATTCTCGTGGTGCCGCAGGCAATGGGACTGGAAGTACAACTCATCGAAAGCAAAGGACCAGTGCTTCCCGATCCTATCAAAACTGCGTCAGACCTCCAACGGGTACGCGTACCCGAAGTACAGGAAACACTGGGGTATGTGTTTGATGCGATCAAACTGATCAAAAAAGAACTGAATGGACGTGTACCATTGATCGGATTTGCCGGTGCACCCTGGACCCTGCTTTGTTATATGGTACAGGGAAAGGGTTCGAAGACATTTGATGAAGCCAAGGCCTTCTGTTACACACAGCCCGAGCTCGCGCATCGCTTGTTACAAATGATCACCGATACCACCATCGAATACCTGAAAGGCCAGGCAGATGCCGGCGCTGATCTCGTGCAAATTTTCGATAGCTGGGGCGGACTGCTGGGGCCGGCGGATTTCGAAAACTTATCGCTTCGTTATATCCGCCAGATTGTAGCAGCGCTGAAAGATCGCGTGCCCACGATCATTTTCGCCAAAGGTGCCTGGTACTCGCTGAAAAGCATGGCGGCTACCGGTGCCCATGGTTTGGGGATCGACTGGTGTATTGATCCGGCAATGGCCCGGCAACTCGCTGGTGACAAGGTAACCCTGCAAGGAAATTTTGATCCGGCAAAACTCCTGTCGCCCATACCCGTCATTCAGCAGGAAGTAAAACAAATGCTGTCTGCGTTCGGGCATGGACGTTATATTGCCAACCTCGGACATGGTATTTTGCCGAATGTGCCGGTGGATCATGCAAGGGCATTTGTTGATACCGTAAAAGAATTCAGCGTACATAAATCGTAATACCCTTCCAGGTTACCATGAATGCAGATAGCAAGATAGCCGCTTTGGATACCGCTGCTTTCCGTGAGCAGTGGGTCAATTATATCCATGGCTTACAGGACCGCATTTGTGCCGCCCTCGAAAACATCGATGGCAAAAGCAGGTTTATGGAGGACCGCTGGGAAAGAGAGCAGGGCAAGGGCGGCGGTGGAAAGACAAGGGTGATCAGCAACGGGAATGTATTCGAGAAAGGAGGTGTGAATACATCGGTCGTGTATGGCGAAGTGACTGATCGCATGAAACAACAATTGCCTCCGGTAGATGCGAAGCAATGGTTTGCCGCCGGACTATCACTCGTGATACATCCTTTCAACCCGTATACTCCCACCGTGCATGCGAACTGGCGATATTTCGAATTGTACGATGCCAATCATCAAACCATCGATCGTTGGTTTGGAGGCGGTGCGGATTTAACACCCTATTACCTGTTTGAAGAAGATGCGCGGCATTTCCATGGAACCCTCAAAAACGCCATGGATTCATTCGGACAAGAACTGTATCCGCAATACAAAAAGCAATGCGATGATTATTTCGTGAACACGCATCGCGGCAACGAAACCCGCGGGATTGGTGGGGTATTTTATGATCACCTGCGTCCGGCCGATGCCAAACACGCCGATCAACTGATGCAATTCCAGCAAGCCAACGGCGATGCCTTTATCGAAGCGTATTGTCCCATCGCCACCAAACGAAAGGATCTGCCCTTCGGGGCCCGCGAAAAATACTGGCAGGAAATCCGTCGCGGCCGCTATGTCGAATTCAACCTGCTTCATGATCGGGGCACCATCTTCGGACTAAAGACAAATGGGAGAACGGAGAGCATATTGATGAGCTTGCCGCCGACGGTGAGATTTGACTACGGATATAAGCCGGAACCGGGTAGTGAGGAAGAACGCTTGTGGAAAGTTTGTTTACGACCGAAAGACTGGATGTAAGATATAAGATCTTTTGATCTAAGATATCTGCCCGTATAAGAAACGATAGAAGGGCAGTCATCGTTTGGAGCAAAATACCCGAATTTCCGGTGGAAATGAACATGTCGAGCAAGAGAACAGTGGTTAAGTTGGAGAGAAAAGCCATGACAAAGCGGGAAATGTGTGACAGAACAAGAAAGTTCAATACCGACGTGATTAATTTTTGCAGCGATTTTCCAAGAAACGCAGCTGGGTTTGAGGTAGCCAAACAACTTATAAGATCGGCAGGTTCCGTTGGTGCGAATTACCGGGCGCTTCTGAGATCAAAGTCGCGGCCAGACTTTATCAATAAACTTGCCATAGTTCTGGAAGAATCAGACGAGTCGCATTATTGGCTGGAAATAATCCGTGACACGAAAATGAAAACAACGGATGACACAAACCGGCTTATCAACGAAGCAAACGAATTAACAGCGATCTTCGCTGCTATGCTGAAGACCACAAAACAGAGGAAGTAGCTTCTAACTTGACTTAACTAATATCTTATATCTTAAATCAAAAAATCTTACATCTTTTATGATTCTCCACCACCGCCCCCGTCTCCTCCGCCAATCTCCTGCCATCCGAAGCCTGGTGGCGGAAACGAGTTTGTCGGTCAATGATTTTATTGCGCCGTTGTTTGTAGACGAAGGCGAGCAGGTGCATACACCCATTGCATCGATGCCGGGTTATTTTCGCAATAGCCTCGACATTACAGTGAAGGAGGTGAAGGAACTCTACAGCATGGGCATTAAATGCGTGCTGTTGTTTGTGAAAGCAAAAGACGAAACAAAGGACAATACCGGTAAAGAAGCCTGGAACAAAGACGGCTTGATGCAACGCACGGTGCGTGCCATAAAAAATACAGTCCCGGAGATGGTGGTGATGACCGATGTTGCATTGGACCCCTACTCTATTTATGGTCATGATGGTATTGTGAAAGACGGCGAAATTGTAAACGATGAAACCGTTGAAGCGTTGGTGAAAATGAGCCTGAGCCATGCAGAAGCGGGCGCTGATTTTGTAGCCCCCAGCGATATGATGGATGGCCGGATCGGCGCTATCAGGAAAGCGTTCGAAGAAAACAATTATACAAAAACGGGCATCATGGCCTATAGCGCTAAATATGCCTCCTGTTTCTATGGCCCGTTCCGCGATGCGCTCGACAGTGCGCCCGGCTTCGGCGATAAAAAGACCTACCAAATGAATTATGCCAACCGCACCGAAGCCGTGAAGGAGGCATTGCTGGACGTAGAAGAAGGCGCAGACATTGTAATGGTAAAACCGGCGCTTTCCTATCTCGATATCATCCGCGAAGTAAAAGATGCGGTGAGGGTGCCTGTAAGCTGTTACAATATCAGCGGTGAATATGCTATGATCAAGGCCGCTGCGGAAAAAGGCTGGATTGACGAAAACAAAGCCATTCTCGAAACCCTTGGTTCCATGAAGAGAGCCGGTGCCGATCTAATCGCCACTTATTTTGCCCGCGATGCCGTTCGTTTATTGCAGGGTTAGTAAATTGCTGCGGCCTTAGGGCACAAACATTACTACCATGCTCAACCGGAAATCATTTATCAGGTCCAGCGCCGCCT
Source organism: Bacteroidota bacterium (assembly GCA_028876035.1). Lineage (GTDB taxonomy): Bacteria > Bacteroidota > Bacteroidia > Chitinophagales > Chitinophagaceae > JACMLD01. The sequence continues at coordinate 2,082 of JAGWTK010000263.1, read as the reverse complement.
TGGGAGGCGGACTCTTACTGAAACTCCCGAAAATAAGCGCCCGTTCTGCCTCAGGTTTTGAAAGCAGGCGACCAGCATTGGCCGACCGGAAATTCACCAGTGCACATGTGGAAGCGGCGATCGATTCCATTAAAAAAGCACTCCCGGGTAAAGAGATTGCCTGGCTATTTGAAAATTGCTTTCCCAATACACTCGATACCACCGTTGAATATGAACTGAACAACGGCAAACCTGATACCTATGTCATCACAGGCGATATTGACGCTATGTGGTTGCGCGACAGTACCGCACAGGTATGGCCCTACCTCTCCCTGATCAAAGGCGATGAAAAACTCCGGCAACTGATAGCTGGTGTAATAAATCGCCAGTCGAGGTGTATCCAACTGGACCCCTACGCCAACGCTTTTTATAAAAACGATTCCAAAGTAAGCGAATGGAAACAGACGGACATCACCGATATGAAGCCCGGGATCCACGAACGCAAATGGGAAATCGATTCCTTGTGTTATCCGATCCGGCTCGCGCATCAATACTGGAAATTGACCGGGGATACCAGTCCGTTTGACAATAGCTGGAAAGATACCGTCGGATTAATTGTAAAAACCTTCAAAGCGCAACAACGCAAAACCGGGGAAGGTCCGTACAGCTTTCAGCGTACCACCGCCTGGGCCACCGATGGCGTACCGTTGGGTGGATATGGTTATCCTACAAAACCAGTGGGACTCATCTGTTCCATGTTCCGGCCGAGCGATGATGCCACCATCTTTCCTTTCCTCATACCTTCTAACTTTTTTGCCGTTGAATCGCTGAAACAAGCGGCTGAGATGGTAAATGCGATTTATAAAGATGCATCCCTTGCCAACGAATGCCATTCGCTCGCAGTGGAGGTAGAGAAGGCATTGCAGCAATACGCCGTGGTTAACAATGCCACTTACGGTAAAGTATATGCGTATGAGGTCAATGGGTTCGGCAGTTTTAACCTGATGGACGATGCCAATGTACCCAGCCTATTGTCGCTGCCCTACCTCAACGCACGTCCAACCAGCGATCCCATCTACCAGAATACAAGGCGGCTGATTTTGTCGGATGCCAACCCTTTTTTCTTCAAAGGAAAGATCGCAGAAGGCACCGGCGGTCCGCATGCAGGCATGCAAATGATTTGGCCACTCGGAATCACCATGCGTGCGCTGACGAGTATTTCTGATACGGAAATAAAGAAATGTTTGCAGATGCTGGTAAGCAGTCATGCCGGCACCGGCTTCATGCACGAATCCTTCCATAAAGACGATGCAAGCAAATTCACCCGTAAATGGTTTGCTTGGGCGAATACACTGTTCGGAGAGCTGGTGTGGAAACTGCATCAGGCTAAACCGAATATGCTTAGAGAGGTTTAAAGGTTTAAGAGTTTAAGGTTTAAAGTTCTTCCTGTGTAACGCTCCAGGTATTCCGAAGGTCAGAACTACTGCGCGAGATCAATCTGCTGGCAGCCAATAGCCAGTAGCTGGCAGCTTTTTTCGCTATTAAAGTTGTCTCTGTGCAGCGGCATATGTAGGTAGCGTCTTTCTTGCGTCCCGATGCATCAGGAGGAATCTCATGTGCTTATGGGCGGATACCGAAAGATGTAAGATTGTAAATTGTGTATGTGTCTCAACTCATCCTTAGACATTCAAAACTCCAGGCAAGACCTACCGGCAGGTAGCCAGCAGCTGGCAGCTAGTAGCTAACAGCCAACGCCTAAAATGGATTGACCCAATTCGGCATCTTTCTTCCTTCATGGATGGCGACAATATTCTCCGCAGCCAGTCGAGACATAGCACTGCGTGCTTCCACCGTAGCCGAGCCAATATGCGGCAGAATGCACACATTGGGCATATCCAGTAAAGGGTTATTTGCCATCATGGGTTCAGGATTGGTTACATCCAGCCCGGCACCCCAGATACAGTTTTGTTCGAGTGCCGTACGCAAATCTTCTTCCACATGAATACCGCCACGGGCCGTATTAATGAAGATTGAAGAGGGTTTCATCTGCCGGAATGCGTGAAGATTAAACCGGTTTTTGGTTTCCGCAGTAAGGGCGCAGTG
>JAGWTK010000262.1 GCA_028876035.1 Bacteroidota bacterium | reverse complement strand
CCTGAATCCGCGCAATCCAAGTTACCATTGGCTACAATCCAAGGGTTTCGCCGTTTATTCAACCGAGGAACATCTGCCTTTGGATCTTCCAGGAAGAGCGTTTATGCTGGCGCCAACATTGAAGGAGCAAAATGAAGCCGCGTATGCAGCTATTACAGCAATAGACAGCCGTAAAAGGTTTCTTGCCAGTATTTCCAGCCTGGTGAACGGACCTACGGAATTAAACCAATTGCGCCATGATTAAGCAGGAAGCTGCAAAAGGCGTTGCGTGGACAACTATTGCCGCACTGGCGGGCAACCTGCTTCAGTTACTGCAGCTTGTTTGGATAGCCCGGTACATAACTGCGGTTGATTATGGACTTATGTCCTTAACGCTTATTGTTGTTTATGTAGGACAAGTGTTTGGGGATATTGGTACTTCGGGCACGATAGTTTTTAACCGTTCGCTGGCTCAGGATGACTATTCGAATTTATTCTGGCTATCAGCATTTATGTGCCTGCTAATGGGCCTGCTGTTAATTTTGTTGGCGCCGCTTGCAGGATACCTGTTAAATCAACCCGCTATTATTCCTGTCATCCGTCTAGCCAGCCTGTTTTTTCTGTTCCTGCCTTTCCAGGTGCAATACAACGGCATTCTAAAAAGAAGTCTGCAATTCAAACGGATAGCCAATGCAGATATTTTGTCAAAATTGATGGCTTTTGCAGCTGGTGTCGTATTGGCCACCAGGGGTTATGGCGTATACGCATTGATGGGTTCGGCACTAGCCGGCATTTTTGTGAACAGTGCACTGTTGTTTTTTTGGGGAAGAACGTATGCGCCCCTGCGAATGCGTTTTTCACTCCGCCATTTGCGGCCACTGCTTAAGCCTGCTGCATTTCAGGCAGGTAACGATATTCTAAACTATCTCAATTTCCAGGCAGATACCTTAATACTCGCTTCTTTTGCCGGGGTTGACACGGCGGGTATTTATTCTTTTGCCAAAAATTTGGCAGCGAGACCCTCGCAATTGATAAACCCTATATTCACTCAGGTCGCTTTTCCATTGCTTTCGGCCGTAAACCACAGCGTAAATGCAACCCGTGTTGTATTTAAGGGATTCCTTGGCCATATTACGATGTTGAATTCTCTCGTGTACCCTTTTATTGCGGTGTTTGCAGACACAATCGTGGATGTTTTTTTTGGGAGCCGTTGGCTGGGGGCTGTTCATGTATTGCAGGTACTGTCCTGTTTTTTCCTTGTTCGTTCAATATTTAATCCACTGGGTGCTTTGCTGACCGCGCGTGGCATGGCCAGGCGACTTTTCTACTGGAACCTCGTGCTGATTTTCGTGCTGCCACCTGTTGTGTACGCTGCAGCAAAATTTGGCCCGGTGCATGTTGCGACTGTTCTTGTTGTATTGTTCCTGATTCTCTTCCTGCCGATGTGGCGCTACCTTTTATTTCCTGTTTGTGGAATTAGCTTCCAGGCTTTGCTGCGCTGCATCACCCGTCCCCTGCTGACTTCGACTTCCTTGCTTATTGTGTTACTGTTATTCAAAAAATGCTCGCCGATGCGGGGGGGATGGGAATTAGTTGCCGGGGTCATAGCGTGGCTATTTGCAGGGACCGTACTTTTATTCCTGATCAGCCGTTCTTACTTTAATGAAATGATTGGCTTTTTCAGGACAAAATTTTAGTTCAGGGCAACAGCTTACTGTAAATGTTTAGCAGAAGCGATTCCTGGCTTTTCCAATTATATTGATTCGTTACTGCACTTTCACCTGAACGGCTGCAATTAGCGTAGAGATCCTTTTCTTTGAGTAATTCTTCCAGCGCGTTAGCAATCTTTTCCGGATCCAAAGGGTCTACACATATCCCCGCACCCGTTTCGGTGATTACCTTAGCGACTGTTCCGAAATTACTTGCCAGTACCGGTAAGCCGAAAGCCATGTATTCAAAGGTTTTTATAAAAATAGCGTTGTGGTAAAGAGGTAGGGGATGTACCAGGCAAAGCCCTACGCACGATTGCCGGTAGAATGCTGGCATATCTTCATAAGGAACGGTCGGATGAATGATCAGCTGTTCCTGTAGTTCCTTTACACTGATAAAATCGCGAAGGGCTTGTTCAAGGCCAGGTGAAGCGAAGGAACCGACCAACAACACCTTTATCCCGGGTAGTGAGCGCTTCAATATCTTTACTGCTGTTACCACTTGCCAAACACCCCGGGTGGAATGAATCGTTCCCGAATAAATAGCATCATATTTTTTTGGAACAGCTGGTTGTTCACGCTCACCAGGTAGAAAATAACTGTAGTTGAACAACGTATTGCAAGGGATTCCCTTTGTAATACGGCGGAATCGTTCGCATACATTGGGTTCTGCAGCAATGATGACATTGCATTGCTTTGCACATTTTGCCTCCCACCAGCTCGTATACCAGGACAAGGGGTAAAATAGCCATTTCACCTGCGCTTTCGCGTGATCTCTGATCAAATCTGCATACGACTCGTGGACATCGTAAATGATGGCAGGAGACCATTCCAGTTTTTTTAAAACAGGAACAAGTTTCAGCAGCTGAAGATCGTGAATATGGTAAGCATCCGCTTTAATGGCAGCGGCTCGCTCAGCAAACTGTCGAAGGAGCTTTCTGTCGCGCCCTGCTATCCTTAGCAGCCTGCTGAGAAAGAGTTCTCTATCTTTTGACAGCTTGGGCAGGGTAATCTCACGTACTCCATGCCTGCTTCGGATATCCCGCGCTTCCGCGCCAAGGCAAATATGAACAAGCTCGTAGCCGGCGTTAACTAGTGATAGCGATTCTTTCCAGTAGATCCGGTCATCCTCTGCCGAATGCCGGGAGGAAAGCATGCAGATAATGCGTTGTTTCATCATGAACCGCTTTCCGTTGACGATTGGTTCAGTTAACTCTTAAGCTTTTCCACGAGTTCAATATACTCTGTCATCGCCTGGTCTTTCGCCTTTCCCTTCTGCGACATCCAGGCCTCGTATTTTGCTTTTGCCACAAAGTCAAACATGTTAGGCGATTCCGATTCATTGTCGCCTTCTGTGGATTGTTTGTACAAAGAATAAAGTTGAAGAAGTGTATCGTTGCTTGGCTTGGCAGGCAATTCCTTGCTCTCGGCTACTGCTTTATTAAACAGGGTGCTAAGTTCCATCTCTGGTTGTTTTTGCGAAAATACGCTTTTAACGGTTAGCTATTGGCCGATAGCACCCGGCAGCAAAAAAGCCTGCATTCAGAATGGATCCAAACGTTTTGGAGCTGACTGCCCGGGCTTGCTAACCTGGCTACGGCTAAACTCCAATCGCGAATCGCCAACAGCCTTTTGTTTATTACGTAAAAAAAAGGCCCGCCATAGAAACGGCAGGCCACGTGTGTCTGAAAAATCCCACTATACACCAACCTTCTTTTATCACTGGGGCATCAACACGGTGTCAATTACATGAATCACCCCATTGCTCTGGTACACATTTTTTATGGTTACGGTAGACATACCGCCTTTTTCATCGGTTAACACCAGTTTGTTTCCTTTCATCATGGCAGTGAGTGTTCCTCCGCTAACGGTCTTCAGCATAGCCTTTCCGCCACCGGCTTTGATGGCAGCTGCAATAGCGGCTGCATCCATCTTACCCGCTACGACGTGGTAGGTGAGGACTTTTGTAAGCGTTGCCTTATTCTCCGGTTTCAGCAGGTTGTCTACTGTACCCTTTGGCAATTTGGCGAAAGCTTCGTTGGTAGGAGCAAACACGGTAAACGGACCTGCTCCCTGTAATGTTTCCACAAGTCCGGCGGCTTTTACCGCGGCTACCAGTGTAGTATGATCTTTTGAATTGACGGCGTTCTCGATAATATTCTTTGAAGGATACATCGGGGCCCCACCCACACTAACTGTTTTTTCATGACCCATATCCTGGGCGCTAAGGGTTCCATTCAGGCTAATTACAGCGGCGAAAGCAAGCGCCAGCATTTTTACGGTTCTCATTTTTATTATTTTTTTGTTTTTATGTATGTGATTTTTGGTGACAAGAACAGCGGTTGGTTACATGTAATCCACGCGTTGATATACGGCAGTGGATCAACTTTGGATTTGCCGCCCTGTTTTTTTTTATTAAAAGTCCCTTAATGCGCCGCAGGCAGTTGGTTGGCATTGGTTGTAAAATCTTTATTTTAGTGGCGAATCAGAACTATCTTCTTATGGCGAAATGGCTTATCAAATCTGAACCTTCTGTATACAGCTGGGACCAGTTGGTAAAAGACAAGCAAACCCTCTGGGAAGGTGTGCGCAATTATGCAGCCCGGAACAACCTGCGGGCGATGAAAAAAGGGGAGGAGGCGTTTTTCTATCACAGCAACGAAGGCGTTGAAATCGTGGGGATCGCTGTTGTGGCCAAAGAACATTACCAGGATCCAACCACCGATGATCCGAACTGGCTGGTGGTCGACTTTAAGCCACTGCGCAAGCTGAAGAAGCCCGTATCCCTGGCCGATATCAAAGGAGATAAACGACTTGCAAATATGGATCTCGTAAGGCTTGGCCGCCTTTCTGTTCAAACTGTAAAGGAAGAAGAATGGGAAATCGTTCTGCAAATGGCAGGAGAAAAGTAAAAGTAAGAACCGGCTGGTTTTTTATTTTATGGACGTTGTGCTTCGGGATAGCCGGAGCACAACCCCAGGTGTTTCCCATTGACCCGGCGCTAACGTCAATACATATTCGCAGTATTCACGGTCCGCATATCGCCTTGCGTGATACAGCGTCCAAACCGCTGGGTCTTCTTTTCCTGATGATTGTTGGTACCGGGGCACATGCAACTGACAATTATTCGATCGATAGTTTCGCGGCAACGAAGGGCTATCATGTACTAAGCCTGGACTATCCAAACAATGTGATCACTACTTCCTGCAGCAATAGCGATGACAGTACCTGCTTTGATCGTTTCCGCGAAGAAATTATCGTAGGATCGCCCGTGAGCCCCCTGGTAGATGTGGACAGTGCTAACTCGATTTGCAACCGGTTGCTGACTGTTTTGAAATATCTTTCTGCTCACCATCCAAAGCAAGGATGGAACCATTTTATCAGTAAAGGAAAAATACAGTGGCAGAATATAGTTGTGGCCGGCCATTCACAGGGCGCAGGCCATGCTGCCTGGCTCGGAAAAATGTTTTCCGTGAAAAAAGTGATAATGCTGGCAGGGCCACAGGACTACCTTGCCTTGTTTCACCGGCCCGCCGGCTGGCAATTGATGCCCTCCAAAACACCACGCAACCGGTTTGTTTCTTTTTTGCATGCAGATGACCCGTTTGACTTCAATCGTCAGCTTGCTGACGACAGGGCGATTCTCAACGATTCCACCATTCAACCGCTGGAAGTTTTCCCGGGAAAGGCAGCATCGCGTAAAGCTTCTATTTATTTCAACCGCATGCCAACCTCCAACCCTCATGGCTCTATGCTGCTGCCCGTTTTTTCCAGGGTGTGGGCAGACTTGTTACCATCGCAATGATATATTGCCCGCCGATCTGCTTTCGTTTTTTAACGATGCACCCGGGTTACCTTTCGCAGGTTTTTTGAATGAATGCGGAAATAACCTGTTCTATGGTGTCCGCCCGTTGCCATTTGCAGTTTTCTGCACTTCGTGCCGCAGCTTTTCCTTAGCGCGTTCTTGTGTAATTATCGTTTTGCTGCATCCTCTTATTCATTCATCATAAACCATTTTTATGAAGCCTTATTCATGGGCACTCATTGCAGTGCTATGCCTTTTTTTGTCTTGCCAGAATAATAACGGCGTATCAAGATCGATCGCTGCGGAGAAAACGGTAACCGCAAATGCCGTTAGCGACGAACCAAAACCGGAAGAACCACAAAAACCAAAGGAGGACATGATTGCCGCAGATACAGTGACCCAGGCTGCAGG
>JAGWTK010000261.1 GCA_028876035.1 Bacteroidota bacterium | reverse complement strand
GCTGCTGCACAGCCTGGGGTAATCGTGTCAAAACTACACTTATCATCTCGTAAAATGCCTTTAAAGGCAATAGACAAGTCGCTATCCCCGATATTGTAAAATACTTAGGCGATTTTTTGGGTTTTTACATACCAGAACTTGCATTATATCCGTTTTTTTTGTTTTTTGTATAGTTCGCTATTACAGCACCCTCTGAATCCAACCATGAAAAACTTTTTCGCGCTCGCTTTTTTGCTGGTAACCTTTTGGGCTGCTTCTGCCCAAACCGCCGCCAATACCTGGTCTGTCAAATTCTCCGACGCCATCATTGCGCGCTGGCCCACCACCATCAACAGCATGACAGGTAAGAACTGGGAGTATTCGAATTCCATCATCACCCATGGAATAGAAAAAGTGTACCTGGCCAATCCAACCCCCGCTTACCGTACATATATCAAAGGATACATTGATCCCTGGTTAAACGCCACCGGTGGGTTTGTAGGGGTTACGCTCTCCAGCCTGGACCGCGTACATCCCGGCATCAGCGTATTGTTTCTGTATGAGCAATTCAAAAGCAATGCCGCCGATTCTACCAAATACCGTAATGCTGCCACTACACTGCGCAACCTGATAGTGGGACCAACCTCTACGTATTCAAAAACCACCAACGGTATACTCTGGCACAAGCTGAGTGGCTACAATAATATTTCGATGCTGGATGGCATGTACATGGCGCATCCTTTCCTCGTGAAGTACGGCCGGCTGTTCAATGATAATGCCGCGATTGATACCGCAGTTAACCAGGTGCTGTTTATGTACAACCAATTGTATGATGGTACTACCCACCTGATAAAACATGCCTGGACTTCCACCCCGGGATCGTATACATGGGCAAATGCCACCACCGGAAATTCCAGTGAAGTTTGGTCACGCGCGATGGGTTGGTACGTAATGGCAATTACAGACATCTTAAAATATTTGCCAACGGGTCATGCCAAACGTCCGCAGTTACTCGCTGCGCTGAACAACCTGGCTCAGGGTATCAAAACTTACCAGGATGCCACAACCGGACTTTGGTACCAGGTGGTTGACAAGGGTGTGGGAAAGCCGGGTTACACCGCCGCCAACTATATTGAGTCCTCGGGCAGCGCCATGTTTGTATACGCTTTGAAGACAGCAAGCGACAGCGGATGGATATCCTCTGCTACCTATTTGCCCGTTGCACAAGCAGGGTGGAATGGATTGAAGGCAAACGAGATTACCATCTATGCCGGTGACAGCAAACCGCAGATCAACAATTTTGCCCCGGCGATGAGTGTGCAGAATGACTATGCAAGCTATGTAGGTATTACATCTGTCGACTGTCCTACCACGACTAACCCCCATGGCTATGCGGCGATCCTCATGGCTGCTGCGGTGATGGAGTTTCCCCTTTCTTTATTACCGTTACACTTTACAGACATCAGCGCACAAATCACAAACAACCATGCTAGGGTTTGCTGGACAGCCGGCGATAATGACCAGGCAGATCATTTCGTAGTACAGTCTTCAGCGGACGGGAAGCAATTCGATCAATCTTTCATCACACCGCCCAACGGATCGGGTAGTTATTGCTGGACAGACCCAGGCACCGCGACACCAGGTAAAACGTATTATCGCGTTGCTGCCGTGTCGAAGGATGGAAGCCTGCAATATAGTAAGACATTATCGCTGCAACGTGTTCAGCCTAACCTTGCTTTGCGCTTGTCACCCAACCCCGTACAGGGCGGGTCGGCTATTACTGTTTCGGCGAGCGTCGCAGCGGCTGGTGTGTACAGGATGCATATCATTTCGGCAGACGGTGCCGTTCTTAAAACCAGTTCATACGCACTGGCAGCAGGACAGAACGAGGTGCAGGTGCTGCTGCCGGTTTCGGTGAGTAAGGGCATGTACCGGCTACAGCTCGAAGGAAATAATACCCGTCAATCTTCCGGATTCCTGGTGTATTAGCAGGATCAAACGCTGCATAAATAACGATGTATGCAAAATTGAGATTTTGAACAACCTTAAAATACAAATCCCGTGAAATTCATTCTACGCATGTGCTGCGCCGGCAGTATTGTACTGGCAGGTTCCGGTGCGACCGCACAGGTGTGTACCGATAACCTGAACTTCGTCTATGGCTTTACCACAGGCGGAATCATCTACCCTGTGAATGTCAACACGGGTGTGGTGGGTACCTCGGTTGCTACCTTGCCGGGCGGATCCACCAGCGCAAACGGGGTGGGCTATAGCAACCTGAACGGAAAATATTATTTCTTTTCCATCACTGGAACCGGTGCTGCACCGTCTCCTGAATTCAAATCATACGACCCGGGCACGGCAACATTCGCAACACTTGCAAGTCCTTCAACAGCCAACCTTCCCACCAACCAGAAGATCCGGAGCGGTTGCATGAACAATACCGGTTTGTATTATTACACCATCAACCCAAAACACACAGGTGTAAATACGCCGGCGCTCTATTGCTACAGTGTTGCAGGCAACAGCTGGACGACGATTACCACTTCATTTGTAGATGCATTGTCGGTATCACAAAACACGAATTTTAATACGCTTAATTCCGGTGATATGGCATTCGATGGCAAAGGCAACTTATGGATATTGTTATCGAATACCAGCAACTACTCCCTGTACAAAGTTGCGGCCCCTGTACCCACAACAAATGTTGCCAGTGTAACGGTACAACAAATTATCCCGGTAACGCCCGTTCCCACCGCCGGATTTGGTTTTACCGGAGTGGCATTCAATTCGGCAGGCACGATGTTTCTTACCACGGGAACCGGTAACGACAAACTATATCAAATGACGACGATAGCCAGTGGCATCACCCTTGTAGGCTCATTGTCGTTAACCGATGTAGGTGCCGATCTAACGTCCTGCATCTATCCGCTCGGCGTTTTGCCAGTAGCCGCGATTACAAGCTTTACCGCTATTTGTCAGCAGGGCAATACCTCGTTGAACTGGACGGCCATGGAAGATGAAGTTACCAGCGGTTACCGGGTAGACTACAGTGCCGATGGTTCCAACTGGTCCGCGATTGGCAGCATCGAAAAAAAATTACCTGATGGCGGCAGTAACCATTACTCCTTTACACATCACTTACAGAGCAGCCTGGGCTTTTACCGCATCGTGCAAACATCTGCCGGAGGCCACGATATATTGTCGGCCGTGAAATGGGTTAGCGGGTCATCTTTGCCGCATGTTATCGTGCGGCCCAATCCGGCCAGCGAAGCCATCTATCTGTTCAATTTGCCGCCCTCGGGCAGTCTCTACCGGGCACGGATATACGATAAACTTGGAAGGTTAGTGCTGAACACTACCATCAGCAGCAACCAGGCAATGCTCCCAATCAGTAACCTCAAAACCGGGGCGTATGTATTGCAGGTTTCAGGTAGTTCGGGCGGGGCGCAAATGACAGAGACCTTTATCAAACGCTGACAAACCTCTTCAGGCGGACCGTAAGCCAACAGAACATACAGATTACAGCATAAAAAAAGCGTCCCCTTACGAGGACGCTTTTATCATTTTGCAGACCGGCTATTTCGTTTCTTCCGAAGCGCTGTCGCCGCTCTCCATTTTCTTTTTCAATTCGGCCAGAACGCCCAGGTCGCCCAGTGTAGTTTTCTCCACTTTGCTCTGAATGTTCTTCACTGCCTTCTTGGTTTGATCAGCTTCCGCTCTTGCTTCCTTACGGATAGCATCTTTCTCTTCGGCTTTAGCCTGCTCCCAGATGCGGGTATGAGAAAGAACGATGCGTTTTTCATTGCGATCAAATTCAATTACTACAAACTGTGCAGTTTCATCGGCCTGTACCTGCTTACCATCTTCCTTGTTCAGGTGACGGTTAGGCGCAAAACCTTCGAGCCCGTAAGGCAACTGTACGATAGCACCTTTGTCGTCCTTGCGGATCACCAAACCTTCGTGCACCGAGCCTACAGCGAATGTATCCTGCAGGGCATTCCAGGGATCTTCTTCCAGTTGTTTGTGTCCGAGCTGCAGCTTGCGGTTGTCTTTGTCGATGCCCAGAATTTTTACATCGATGCGCTCGCCCACTTTCGTGTATTCGCTCGGGTGATTGAAACGCTTCAGCCAGCTGAGATCGCTGATGTGGATCATACCACCGATACCAGTAGCGAGTTCCACAAACACGCCATAAGGCGTGATGTTTTTCACCAGGCCGCTGTGACGGCTGCCTTCGGGGAAGCTCGTTTCAATGCTGCTCCATGGATCCTGGCTCAGCTGCTTGATAGAAAGGCTCATCTTGCGGGCCTCTTTATCGAGGGTAACCACTTTTGCTTTGTGGATATCACCCAGCTTGAAGAATTCTTTTGCATTTACCGGGGTATTGGCCCAGGTAATTTCGCTCACGTGCACCAATCCTTCTACACCCGGCTGAATTTCCAGGAATGCACCGTAATCTTCGATATTCACCACTTTGCCCTCTACTACTTCGCCTTCTTTCACATTCGCAGGAAGGATATCCCATGGATGCGGGGTAAGTTGTTTCAGACCAAGGCTGATACGTTTTTTCTCGTCGTCGAAATCCAATACCACCACTTTCAGTTTCTGGTCGAGTTTCAGCACCTCTGTCGGGTGAGAAATACGTCCCCATGAAATATCGGTGATATAGAGCAGACCGTCGAGGCCACCGAGGTCCATGAACGCACCGAAGTCGGTGATGTTCTTGATGGTTCCTTCGAGTACCTGTCCTTTTTCCAGTTTGCTCATGATCTCTGCACGCTGTGCTTCGATATCGCTTTCGATAAGTGCTTTGTGTGATACTACGGCGTTCTTGATGGTTTCGTTTACTTTCACCACTTTGAACTCCATCGTTTTACCCACGAACTGATCGTAGTCGGTAACAGGTTTCACATCGATCTGAGAGCCCGGCAGGAAGGTTTCCATGCCGAATACATCTACGATCAAGCCACCTTTTGTTTTGCTGGTAACCGTACCGGTGATAACCTCCCCTGTTTTGTGTACTTCAACGATACGCTCCCATGCACGGGTTGTACGTGCCTGTTTGCGGCTCAGGTGAAGATTGCCTTCGCGGTCTTCTTTTTCCACTACCATTACTTCCACTTCATCACCCACTTTCAGACCGGGATTATCGCGGAATTCATTCAGTGAAATCAAACCATCACTCTTGAAACCGATATTGAGTACAACATCTGTTTTGGTGATGCCTACAACGGAACCTTTGATCAGTGTACCGTCTGTAATCTGTACAAAAGTGTTTTCATACACTTTGTTGTACTTTTCTGTTTCATCCTTGCTGTAGGTAGAAACATTGCGTTTGTCGATGCTCCAGTCGAAATCGTCGTGTGCCGTTTGAACCGGGGCAGCCGCAGGTGCATTTGTTGTCGCTGTAACCTCTGCAGCATTGGCTGCGGGAGATTCCTGTGCATCAGCGTTTAGTTGTTTAACAATAAAATTCTGCAACATGATACAATCCCGATGGTTTTATTTCGGGGCAGCAAAGATACGCTAAAATGCTGTTTCTGAGGTCGTTTTGAGTGGGCTTTTTTGCAACAAGTTTGGCGCCGGCGGTAATCCCGCAGCCCGTCCGCGCTGGTCCCCATGAGGTGTCGTAATCAATTCAAAATCATTCCTTTACTAAGCCATTTGAAAACGCTAAGCAGTTAGCTTCAGGCCACGGAAAACAAACTGCCGGCTAACGGATATTAGGTCAATAAGCAGATAACTGACTTTATAACTCAAAGCGACGGCTTTCCGGCTGCAACGGCGAAAAAAAACCCTTAACCAAAGGCGATAAAGAATGAACCAAAACTTTTCGGTTAAACGCAACCGACTTCGGACTAAGGACTATCGACTATTGACTAAAGACTATGGACTACCGACTTTGCGACGATAAACCCACTCGTCC
>JAGWTK010000260.1 GCA_028876035.1 Bacteroidota bacterium | reverse complement strand
GCCGACTATATTCTTGCACAACTCTTGCTCAACAAAGGATGATGCCAGCACATGATTGAATTTAACAACATACAAAAATCATTTGGCGACAAAACAGTGTTGCACGACGTAAGCGCCAATCTGTATGCAGGCAAATGCAACCTGATCATCGGCACCAGTGGCAGCGGCAAAACTGTGTTGATGAAATGCCTGGTTGGTCTGTTCGAGCCTGACCACGGTGAAATACGCTACAGCGGCGTTAGTTTTACCGAAATGAACGATGAACAGCGCAAGGAACTGCGCCAGCAAATCGGGATGCTGTTCCAGGGAAGTGCATTATTCGATAGCCTGACCGTGGAACAAAACATTATGTTCCCGCTGGATATGTTTACTACCTGGACACTGGCAGAAAAAAGAAAACGCGTCAACGAAGTGCTGGAACGCGTAAACCTCAAAGACGCCAATAAAAAGTTTCCGGCAGAGATCAGCGGCGGCATGAAAAAGCGGGTGGGCATTGCCCGGGCCATCGTACTGAATCCAAAATACCTGTTTTGCGACGAACCCAACTCCGGCCTCGACCCGCAAACCTCCATGGTGATCGATAAGCTCATCCAGGAAATTACCCTTGAATTCAATATCACTACCGTAGTGAATACGCACGACATGAACAGTGTGATGGAAACCGGCGACCATATCATCTACATGTACCAGGGGTTGAAGGAATGGGAAGGCAGCAACAAGGACATTATCTTTAGCAAGAATGAAAAGCTGAATAAATTTATTTTCGCCTCCGAGTTCCTGCAGGATGCCAAAGCCATGCGCATGCTCGAAGCCAGCGGAAAGATTGATTCGGAGAATAAAGACGAACTGCTGAAGTAAATTATCAATGTGAAGATGTGCAAATGGGCAAATGGGTACACCGCATGTTCTGTCTGGACATACAATGTTTTTTGTCAATTAGTGTGCATACGCTGCGAAGATTTTTGGATTTATTGATTTTTCGATTGCTGGATTTGCTATTCCTCCGCGAACTTCATGTTTTCGGCACCTAAAGAGCGGAATGTTAAAACCCGTACTGCAGGCCGCACAGAGAGAACTTCAAACTATTAAACCTTAAACTCTTAAAAACCTGGGGTTACGAATAGCCCCCCATTTGCACAATAAAAAATTCCGCATCTATTTGTAATAAACAGGGGCTGAATTCGTCTTATCCTGGGCAGCCTCATCTGTTTATGCCCTGCCCGTCCCTGGATTACTTTTGAAAAAAAATTACCATGCCACTCCTGGAGGTCAAAAACCTGAAGAAATACTATGCCACCCAAAAGGCGGTAGATGATATCAGCTTTTCCATCGAACCCGGGACCATCTTTGGATTGCTCGGTCCGAATGGCGCCGGTAAAACGACCCTGCTGCGCATGATCACCGGCATCTTCTTCCCGGACGAAGGCGAAATCCTGTTTGAAGGAAAAAAATTCGATCCCGCCGCAGATGCGCTGCGCATTGGCTACATGCCCGAGGAAAGAGGACTTTACAAGAAGATGAAAATCGGCGAACAGGCCATGTACCTGGCACAATTAAAAGGCCTGAGCCGTCCTATGGCGTATAAGAAGATCAAACACTGGTTTACCAAGTTTGAAATGCAAACCTGGTGGAACAAGAAAATTGAAGACCTGAGCAAGGGGATGGGACAGAAACTCCAGTTCGTTATAACCGTCTTACACGAACCAAAGCTCATTATCCTCGACGAGCCGTTCAGCGGGCTGGACCCCGTGAACAGCAACCTGATCAAAGAAGAGATCTACCAGCTCGCAAGAAGCGGTTGTACCATCATTTTCAGTACGCACCGGATGGAACAGGTGGAAGAAATCTGTGATCAGATCATTCTTGTGAACAAGGGCGAAAAGATACTCGACGGCACCGTGAACCAGGTGAAACAACAGTACAAGGAAAACAAATTCTTTATCGGTCTTGCCAAAACGCCTCCTTCTGTGAACAGCCAGACTTTTGACGTAGTGAGCCATGAAGAAAACAACGGGCTGATGGTTAAAATAAGGGAAGGCTACTCTACCAACGATGTACTGGAGTTTTTTATCCGCCAACAATTACCGGTGCGGGAGTTCCATGAAATCCTGCCCTCGCTGAATGATATATTTATCCGCCTGGTGGAAGGCAGTGCTGCTGTCACCCGCCAGTTTCAAACCGTTGTTTCCTAGACCGAACGAATACCAAAAGCGCTTTCGCCATGAGTAAAATTTGGCTGGTTATAAAAAGAGAATACCTGACGAGGGTCAAGAACAAGACTTTTATTCTATCTACTTTTCTTACCCCCCTGCTTTTCGCCGGGCTTATCGGGATCATTGTTTTCATTACGGTGAAAAACACGGACAAGGAAAAAATTGCCATCCTTGATAATAGTGGTGTATTTACCAAAGCAACAGACAGCATCAAAGCAGTCCAGTTACGGCTTAACCCTACGGTTGATTCCCTGAACTATGATAAATCCGGTTATACGGCACTGTTAGTGGCACCGCACCAGGGCATCAACCAGAGTAATAACTGGCGGCTGTACTCTAAAAAAAGTTTGCCCGTAAGTGCTGTGAACGCGATTGAAGATCGCATTCGCAAGGGCGTCGAGAACAATATGCTGATGGCGCAGTTCCATGTAAACAATGAGAATATTGACAGCATACGTGAGCAGGCACACCAGCTTCAGCTCGAAGAAAAGCGATTGGGCGCTGGCAACAACGACCGCAATGGAAGTTCAGTGGTTGCTTATATTGTTGGATACGGCGCGAGCTTCCTCATTTATATTACTTTGTTTATTTATGGCGCGATGGTAATGCGGGGAGTAATGGAAGAAAAAACCAACCGCATTGCTGAGGTCATCATTTCCTCCGTAAAGCCCTTTGACCTGATGATGGGAAAAATCATCGGGATTGGCGCTGTAGGCCTCACACAATTCTTTATGTGGATAATACTCATCACGGTTTTCTCTTCAATTATCGGTGCGTTTATTCCGCACGACGTGATGATGCAGGTAAACGAAGTGAACAAAGGCGTACCAGGCATGCAGATGAGCATGCAGGGCAGTGAAGCAATGATGGCGCTGGGAAAAATATCGCATGAGCTGTCATCCGTAAACTGGCTGCTCATCACCATCTGCTTTGTGTTCTATTTCCTGTTTGGCTACCTCTTCTACGCAGCCTTGTTTGCCGCAGTAGGCAGTTCGGTTAATGAAGATCCGCAGGATGCCCAAAGCCTGATGTTCCCGGTCACCATGCCGATCATACTTGCCATCGTTATCATGATCAATGCCATCACACACCCCGATAGTTCGCTCGCTACCTGGAGCAGCATTATTCCCTTCTTCTCCCCGATTGTAATGATGGCCAGGATTCCCTTTGGTGTGCCCGGAACGGTACCCTACTGGCAGCTTGCATCGAGCATGATCCTGCTGATACTAGGTTTTCTCGGTACAACCTGGCTCAGCGCCAAAATCTACCGCACGGGAATATTGCTGTATGGCAAGAAAGTAACCTGGAAAGAAATGTGGAAGTGGGCGTTCCGGAAGTCCTGAGTCGATAGTGTTTAGTCGATCCATCCCTATTGGTTGGTCTTTGCTTCGTAGGATGTGTTCCTGGTTCCTGGTTAATTGTTCTTAGTTCTTCCAACTGAAACCGCTGCCATTCCGCCAACGTTTCACAGTTGCCCGATCCCGAAATCAAAAAATCTAAAAAATCAAGAAATAAAGAAGGCTTTGCAACATAGTATCCGGATTGAACACATTCGGTGAGTGTGCTCCGATATCTTATATCACCATACCTTATATCTTATATTTCAATAACCCGACACATTCGGCTTCATTAAACCAACATCAGCGATTGCTCCAAGTCACAAGGGGGTAGTGAACCGCAACGGCGAAGGCATCATATCAAATACATCTTCCTGGCCATACATCTGAATGGTTAACTGGAAATCCTCGTTGGCCTTCAGCAATACTTTATCACGTACCACTTTAATAAAACCTTCTTTTCGGAAAACGAGTTTGTATAGTCCGGGCTTTAAATCGGTGAAACTAAAACTACCATTCATATTGGTGCTGATGGTTTTCTCCAGCCGGGTGCTGCTGTACACCAATACACTCACTTCTTTCAAGGGCTTCCCGGTTTCCCCTGCAAACACAGTTACTAATAATTCGCCTATGTCCTTTTTCTGTTTATCGCCGGAGCCGGCAAAACTGGCAAGGCCAAGCAGGCAAACAATCACCAGCAGGAAAGTGGGTTTTGCGTACATAACACGAGAGGGTTCAATACTTCGGAAGAATATCCGCCGATTAAAGGTACTACCCGAAAACATCTCATCAGTCAGGATGGCGCATTTTCTTTCCATGTTGAAACGTCGATCGAAGTCGAAAGTCCAAGGTCTAAAGTTTAATGTTCCTTATTGTACATGCCTTTTACAAGTGGAGCGGACCTTAAACTTTAGACCTTACACTTCAAACAATTTATTCAAAAATCAACTGCTCGTCCCTGTCTTCCACCTTAATTTTTCGAATGAAATCATCATAACCATCATTTTCATGATTGCTGTAGGCACCGTAGGCATCCATGCTGTAGCCAATCAAACCATCTTTTGACTCCAGTAAATACAGGATGATGGCATCAGCCGGGTCGGATTCACCTTCGAACCGATAGGTGCGTATGATGGTGAGCTCCTCGGGCTGGTAAAATTTTCCGTTGCCTATGCCGAATCCTTCTGGAGTCATTTTAAATTCATTGTCCTGCCGTTTGAGCCGCAGTTTTTCCATAACCGTACTAAGGGTAGTCATTACGCCTGGCTTTTCCATACATTTTGAGTTTGTTTCAATGATACATTGCAAAGCCTGTACCCTGCCTGCAACATCAAAAAAGCCGCCCGTAAAGGCGGCTTTGAAACGATTTATTGTGAACCAGTGTAGATACTACTCCCCATTGTGCTGCAGGGATTCGTACACTTTCAATTTATTGTACAATGTTTTCCGATCGATCTTCAGTAAGTCAGCTGCTTTTGACTTATTGAAATTTACCTGCTTAAGCACATTCATGATGGTTTCATATTCGGCCTGCGAAGCAGCATTTTTCAGGTCGAATGGCTGGCGCACTACGGGCGTAGGTGGAGCAGTTGCGGGCAATGGTGCACCGAGGGCCGTTTCCTGAACAGGAGGTGCCTGATAAGCCGGCTGCTGGAAATTCTCATCTTTGAGTGGATTCTGTTGTGTCATTTCCCAGGGCAATACCTTACTGCCGATACGGCCCTCGTTCGTTAACAAGGCGGCCCGGCGAATCACATTCCGGAACTCACGAAGGTTACCCGGCCAGCTATAATGAATAAACATATTCATCACTTCATCTTCGAAACCCGGAATATCCTTATTCAGTTCCGCGCAGGATTTGCGCAGGAAAAAGTTAGCAAACAGCGGAATATCTTCTTTCCGCTCACGCAGTGGTGGAATATTTACCGAGAACTCATTAAAGCGGTGATAAAGGTCTTCCCGGAATTTTCCTTTACGGTAAGCGTCCTGCAGATTTTCATTGGATGCCACCAGGATGCGCACATCTGCATAAATTTCCTTGTTACCGCCAACGCGTTTGAACTTCCGCTCCTGAATCACCCTCAGCAGCGTAGCCTGTATGTCAAGGGAAAGGTTGGCCACTTCATCCAGGAAAAGTGTTCCGCCGTTGGCCACTTCAAACAAGCCTTCTTTGTCACCCAGTGCTCCGGTAAAAGACCCTTTCACATGGCCAAACAATTCACTACCCACCAGTTCCTTTGATAAAGTACCGCAATCGAGTGCTACAAAAGGTTTGTCCCGGCGCGCACTTGCCATGTGAATGGTCTTGGCCATTACTTCTTTACCGGTTCCGCTCTCTCCATACAAAATAATACTATAGTTGGT
>JAGWTK010000259.1 GCA_028876035.1 Bacteroidota bacterium | reverse complement strand
TCCAACTTATGCGAACGGCTCATCATCAGTAATTCATTGCGCTGCACTTCAGAAGCATTAATCGGTTGAGAGAGTCGGCCCATGCCCTAAAGATAATATTATATTAGTATATTAACTAAATAATCATTACACTAGCTGCTGGCCGCTGGCTACCAGCAGTTCATCGCAGAGAAGTGGGTTTCACTACAGAGGTTTGATTGTTGGTCTATGGCTTCAGGCTGTAAGCCACAAGCTGCAGGCTTCAGGTAGATCCAGTTTCAGTTGGTTATTCTGACTTTTGCATTTCAACTTGCCACCATCCCGTGCTACAAGGCAAAAGCTGCAGCGTTCAGGCAGATTCAGTTGAAGGTTCAGACTATTGCATTTTAACTCTTGCATACCCCTTGCCTCTTACCGCATGCCCCTGGCCAGATCAAAAAGACTTAAAACTTATTACTTAGAACTTAGGACTTCAAGGCAATCGGCTCATACGCTGCTTTGCGCGAGGGAAACCATGATGCGAGAAGAGCAATGAGTATAACCGTTGCGAATACAAGTAGAATATCGGGTGCGAGAAATTTGACGGGATAATAATCTATCAGGAAACTGGTGCCCTGCAGTTTGATCAACTTGAAATGAACCTGCAACCAGCCGATCAGCAGCGCCAGCGATACACCGCCACATCCGCCGATCAACGCCAGTAATAAGCCTTCTGCCAGGAATATCTGCTGCACCGCGCCGTTGCTGCTACCCATTGCTTTTAAGATCTGGATGTCTTTCCGCTTTTCCAATACAAGCATCGTAAGCGCACCAATCATGGTAAAAGCAGCCACGACCAGTATAAAGGCTAGCAAGACAAAGATGAACCACTTTTCATTTTGCATGGTGCTGTACAGGCTGCGGTTCTGTTCATACATGGTTTGCACCGTGTAGCCCTTTCCCAGGAAGCGTTCGAGCGATGCCTTTACTGCTTCCGCATTGTTCTTATCGGTAAGGCTGATTTCTGCTGCGCCAAATTCATTGTCCTGCAAGCCCAGCATCCTCTTGACGAAAGCCAGATTCGTCAGTACGTAATTGTTGTCGAAGTCCTGTTGGATCGCAAAAGAACCGGTGGTAATAATATTATCGGCCGCCAGCGATTGCAGCGGGTCCGACAGTTCCATGCTGCCACTCCCCTTTTTTGGTAAGTACACGGTCATGGGTAAAATTGCCCGATCACTTTCCACGCCCAAAGCATTTTCTACCCCCACACCCATCACCATCGCCGGTTTGTCATCGGTGCCCAATAAAAACTTTCCCCTTACCAGCCGAGCCGGCACGTTGTTCACGTAGATATAGTTGGAGTCGACGCCTTTTACCTGCACCAGCGCAGGGTAATCACCATTTTGCAGCATGGCCTTTTCTTCAACAGTAAACGACAATTCTCTTACACCGGGCCAGTGCGCGAGGCTATCGCGCTGTGCCGTTGTGAACTGTACCGTTTTTCCATTGGCTGGTCCTATGCGGATATCCGTGTAAAAATCGGCGTAGAGGGATTTTACGAGATCCTCGAAGCCATTGAACACACTCAGCAGGATAATCAGTGCTGCGGTGCCGGTACCCATGGCAACCACGCTGATCCATGCGATGATATTGATCGCATTGGTCGACTTTTTCGCTTTGAAATACCGCCAGGCAAAAAGAAATTTCACAGGCTGCTGATTGCTGAACTTGAATGAAGACTATTGATCGCCCTGGTCTTTCTTCTCTTCATTTATTTTTTTGAAGAGTTCTTCCATCTTAAATACATGGTCCAGGGTATCGTCGGCAAAATATTTTATCTCCGGAATGCGTCGCAACTGATGCTTCACACGGTTAACCAGTTCCTTCTTTATCTCCCAGCCCCTGTCGGTAATTTTTTGGAGCGCTTCTTTTGTATCATCTGTTTTGAAGAAACTCAGGTATACCCTTGCTTCCAGCAGATCAGGTGTGATTTTCACAGATGAAACAGACACCATGCCACCATTGATCATGTTTAAGCCAAGGCGCTGAAATATATCAGTAATGTATTCATGCAATAAACCCGCCACCTGTTTCTGTCTTTTTCCTTCTTCCATAGTTGCTCTATTGGCTGTAAAAGTACGGATTTGAAAGGGTGAAAGCTGGGGCACAGGCAGACTTGCCGAATTTTGGGCATTTGTTGACAGGGCAGCGACCACCGTTCAGCCCGAGGGATACAGTGCTTGTTAAAATGCTGTATTTTCAACCCGAAAACAATTTGTGGAAAGTCATGAGAAAAATTATACTGGTATTGGCCATACTGCCAGCATTCGCTGCTTCCTGGTCACAGAAAAAAAGCATTAGTTACGAACAGGCCTTTAAAGGTGCAGCCTCCAATATTGTACAGGCATTACCCGGCTTTGGTAAATGGACCGACAATACCCATTACACGGAGATACGCAAAGATGCTGCAGACGGACAGGTAAAAACATTTTTGGTAGATGCAGTGAGCGGCAATAGTTCCGTGTATACAGCCAGCGAAGTGAAAACCGCCGGTACGCAACCTGTGATTTACGACGCCATCAACGTTACACTCTCCCCCGACAAACAATGGGCCGCCTATACAAAGAAGGATCACAATCTCTATGTTATGGAGCTGTCGTCTAAAAAGGAAACAGCGCTTACCAAAGACGGTAGTGAAACCATTCTCAATGGATATGCTTCCTGGGTGTATTATGAAGAGATACTCGGACGGCAAAGCAGGTACCGTGCATTCTGGTGGTCGCCCGACAGCAAATCAATTGCCTGGATGCGTTTTGATGACAGCCCCGTGCCGGTATTTCCAATTTATTGGTCGAATGGCCAGCACGGTTATCTCGAAAACCAGCGCTATCCTAAAGCAGGTGATAAAAATCCGGAAGTAAAAGTGGGCATCACCAATGTTCAATCGCAGCAAACGGTTTGGGCAGATTTCAATGCGAGCGATGATCAGTATTTTGGTATGCCATACTGGACACCGCAGGGACAGCTTTGGGTGCAATGGCTCAACCGCGGACAGGATCATTATTATCTCTATAATGTAAACACCGCCAATGGCAGCAAGTCGGTCGTATACGAAGAACAACAATCCACTTGGATCGACCTGGATGACAACGATCGCATCGAATTTCTTGAAAGCGGTAAAGGCTTTATACTAAAGAGTGATAAAACAGGCTGGCGCCATCTTTACCTCTACGACATCACCGGCAAATTGGTGAACGCACTCACCAGCGGCGAATACACAGCAGGTGATATCACGGCGATTGATGAAAAAGCAAAGCTGGTGTACTTCACTGCGCGCAAAGAAAATTCGGCGCGCTGGGATCTGTACAGCGTCTCTTTCGACGGCAAAAAACTAAGCCGGCTATCGAAAGGAGATTACTCCTACAGTGGTATGAACTTCTCCCCTGACAAAAAATATTTTCTCACGAGCTACTCCAATGCCACTACACCCAATGTATCGGTGTTGATGGACAACAAAGGCAAGCTGATCCGCGAAACCGGGAACAGCAAAGGCAGCGCTTTTGATACCTATGACCTGCCACGCCGGCAACTGGTAAGGGTAAAATCCACCGACGGACTTTTTGATCTTCCGGTATTGATCACTTACCCCGTGCATTTCGACAGCACCAAAAAATATCCCGTATTGGTGAGCATATATGGGGGTCCCAATGCAGGCACCGTGTACGATACCTGGCGCATGACGGGACCGGATATCTGGTGGGCGCAGGAAGGCCTGGTACAGGTGGCCTTTGATAACCGCAGCAGCGGGCATTTCGGGAAAAAGGGGATGAACTATATTCACCGTCAACTCGGGAAATACGAGATAGAAGACTTTATGGCCTGCGGAAAATGGTTGAAACAACAGCCATGGGTAGCCGAAAATAAGCTCTGCATCACCGGGGGTAGCTTTGGCGGGTACATGACCTGTATGGCATTAACCTACGGGGCAGATGTTTTTGATTACGGCATTGCCAATTCATCGGTGACCGACTGGCAACTGTACGACTCGCATTACACAGAGCGGTTTATGGATCAACCGGCAGAAAACCCGGATGGCTACAAGAACACCGCCGTAATGACCTATGCCAGTAAATACAAAGGGCTTTTGCGTATCACCCATGGTACATCCGATGACAACGTGCACATGCAAAATACGATGCAGTTAATCAATGTACTGGAAGATCAGAAGAAGCACTTCGAGCTGATGATCTACCCCGGAGAACGACATGGAGTCGGCGGCGCGAAGGGTAATTTCAGCCGCACTGAAAGCTATGCGTTCTATTACAAATACCTGTTGGGTAAAGAAATGCCGGATATGTTCTGGAAATAGCGTGGCACCATTTGTGCCGCTGAGATGGTGAAGACACAAAGTACCGCGCTATGAACAAGATATTAATCGCACTCGATTATAGTCCGTCCGCAGAAAAGGTGGCAGAAACAGGTTATCGGCTGGCCAGAAAAATGGCAAGCCAGGTCATCCTGCTGCATGTACTAAACGAGCCGGCCTATTATACATCAGAAGCCTATTCACCCATTATGGGGTTTACCGGGGATTTCCTGTACGCAAAGGCAGGCACCATAAGTGCAAGACAGCAGGATATCCGTGACAGCATCGAAACCTACCTGAACAGCACCCGCCTGCATTTGGGTGATGCGACCATTGAAACCATGATCTCGGAAGGAAATGCGGCAGACGTTATTGTAGAAACAGCCCTGACGCAGGGGGTAGATATTATTGTGTTAGGTAGCCATAGCCGGACCGGGTTTGAAAAATTGCTGATGGGCAGCGTGGCAGAAAAAGTACTGCATCATTCAACAGTGCCCTTGTTTATCGTTCCTGGAAAACATGCATAAAAAAACCGGCTTTGAGCCGGTTTTATCATTTGGGAAAAAGATTCGTTACTTGTTCATCATCTGCTTTGCTTCAATGCTGAGCGTTGCGTGTGGTACGGCGCGCAGCCTGGCTTTGTCGATGAGTTTACCTGTAACCCGGCAGATGCCATAGGTTTTGTTTTCGATACGCATCAGCGCCTTTTCGAGGTGGTCAATAAAGGTAATCTGACGGCTGGCCATCTGGCTCAGTTGTTCGCGTTCCATACTCATTCCTCCATCTTCCATCGTCATGTAACGGCCATCGTCGTTATCGCCGCCCATCTCATCTTTCCGGGTAATCAAACCCTGTAGATAGGCCAGTTCTTTCTTCGCTGCGTCCAATTTCTTGGTGATAATTTCCCTGAACTCTAATAATTCTGCATCACTGTATCTCATGGTTGGTCCGGATGTTTGTTCTGTTGGTTGATCTAATACTGATTTCGTGAAATCGGGATGGTACTTGCGCACCGTCTTTGTCTTTATTTCTGGGATCGCTACTTTCACCGGCTTTTCTACCACCGCTGTTTTTTTCGGAACGGGCGGAGGCGTGCTGGTTACCGGGATAAACCCTGGCTTCTGCGGCGTGTAGGGTTTAGCGCCAACGATCGACTCCTGCTTTTTCGGTTCCGGCTTTTTTGCCAATGCCGCCTGGGCATCAGCTTTTGGCTTAATCACCGATTTAACAGGGGCAGCCGTGATCGTTTTTTTCACCGGTGTCGCAGCTTTCGCCGGTTTGGCCGGCTTTACGGCAACAGGCTTGGCAACTGGTTTAGGAGCAGGTGCTTTGGCAACAGGTTTGGCAGCCTTTTTAGGAGCGGGTTTAGGTGCGGGCTTGCTTGCTTTTTTAGGCGCCACTTTTGCAACCGCCTTTTTGGCGGCTGGTTTTGCTGGCTTGTGAGCAGCAGGTTTTGCAGGGGCTTTTTTTGCCGGTTTGGCTGCTTTCTTCTTGACTGCCATACTGGTTATGCTTTTTTTGTGACTAACACTTTCAGCAGAATGTCGTTCACTTCAATTTCGGTGCCATTGCTGATTTCAGGCACTAATTCCAGCTTATCTGCCAGAATTTCGGCGCAAAT
>JAGWTK010000258.1 GCA_028876035.1 Bacteroidota bacterium | reverse complement strand
ATCGATAAAATCGGCCCTCGACGCGTCGATGATTACATATGAATCAGCAGGCACCTGTTCCAGTTTACTTTTCATGATCGGTTTATTTAAGAACGAAACATCTTTTCTAAGGCGGAACAGGTAACGGTTTTCATCGTTTACCACCAATACCGCCGATCTGAAATTGCTCCGCAGCAGGAAGAAGATGGCCACGCAGCAGCCGGTGATGATGCCAATGAGCAGGTCGGTCAGCAGAATCGCCAGTATCGTTATCACAAACGGCAGGAACTGGTTCCAGCCCTTCCTGTAAAATTCTTTGAAGATGGACACTTTTGCAAGTTTATACCCGGTATAAATAAGAATCGCCGCCAGTGAGGCGTAGGGAATTTTGTTCAGCAGAAAGGGGATAAAAAACACACACAATAACAGGAAGACGCCGTGCAGGATGGCTGATTTCTTGGTTCGTGCACCTGCATTAATCCCGGCCGAAGTTCGTACAATCACCGAGGTAAGTGGTAGTCCGCCCAGCAATCCGGATACTATATTACCCGCGCCCTGGGCCTTGAGTTCGCGGTTGGTGGGACTAACCCGCTTATACGGATCAAGGTTATCAGAAGCTTCAATGTTCAGCAGTGTTTCCAGGCTGGCAACAATTGCGAGGGTTAAAGCGGTTGTCCATACCTGGTAGTTAGCAATATGGCTAAAATCGGGCTGCGTAAAAAAGGATGCAAATTCGGTTACGGAAGCAGCCGCCGGGATATTCACCAAATGGGTTTTGCCCAGCGCCAGGTCGGGGTAATAGGCCTGCAATACGCTATTGATACCAATTCCCGCTAGCACCACCACCAATGGCGCCGGTATCAGCTTAAAAATACTCCATCTTTTCAGCAGCACTTTGTCCCAAAATAGCTGGATAAGCAGTGAGAAACCCGCTATGGTCAATGCAGCAGGCATCATGTGACCGAGTGAATAGACCAGGTCTGAAAAAGTATTCCGTCCATTCTTCTGCAAAAAGCTTTCGTCGCCTTCAAAATCGCCTTCGAACCCTACAAAATGCGGTATCTGTTTCAGGATTAGAATCAACCCTATCGCAGCCAGCATGCCTTTAATTACACTGGAGGGAATATAGTCGCCCAATACACCGGCTTTCAAAAACCCCAGCAACAACTGTAACACGCCTGCAAGTACCACGGCAACCAGAAAGGCATCAAAAACCTGGAGGCGGGTGATGGCAACAGCTACGATGGCGGTGAGTCCGGCTGCCGGTCCGCTCACACTCAGCTGCGACCCGCTCAGCGAACCTACCACGATGCCACCAACGATGCCACCGATCAAGCCGGAAAATAAGGGTGCATTGCTTCCAAGGGCAATACCCAGGCAAAGCGGTAAGGCCACCAGGAATACAACGATAGAGGCCGGGAAATCCGCGGCCATATCAGACAGAAATGATTTTGTCCGTTTCACAATAATTCAATTAAAAAGATGATTAAATGACGTAGCAAACAGCGCCGTTGCATTACAAGGTTGTAGCGCATCGGCCAGGCAATAAGAATGGTGAAATCAGGACTGGTACTTTGGAGGCGGTGTGAGCAGTTCCGGATGGTGAATGGGCAGGTTGATGACATCGTGCCGGTTGCCAGAAGCTACCGTGCTGAATGGAACAATGAAATGATGCTGGTCTTCGTGCAGGTATTCAGAGAGATTCTGCAAACTATTACAGGTCTTTTCTTCGGTGGGATTAGGAACTGTGGGCGCATCACTGTCGGTCGATTCATCGGGCTGACTGGCATTAACGCTCACCTGGTGCCTGAAACCGTACACCCAATAGTTGGCTGTTGCCAGGAAAAGCAGCGCGGCCATCATTATAATGGCCGACAAACTCCGTACGAATATGGTCCATTTGCTTTGCACGCGAACTGCAAAAGTAGTTGAAAGAAATCAGCCTGTCAACCCCCTATTTTTTCAACAAAGCCGTCCGATTTTTTTATGCAGTGTGTATCTTCACAGCCTGTCAATCCAATTGAGGGTAATCTCATTTAATATTTAAAGGCCTGCCATGTCATATCCCTACCAGATCAAGTCGATGGACCAGTATACAGTTGATTACCGCAAAAGTGTGGACGATCCTGAGGGCTTTTGGGGCAGTATTGCTGAACATTTTGCCTGGCGCAAACGATGGGATAAGGTACTCAACTGGAATTTTAAGGAGCCAAAAATTGAATGGTTTGCCGGCGGCAAGCTCAACATCACCGAAAATTGCATCGATCGATACCTTGGGGAGATGGGTGATAAACCCGCCATCATCTGGGAACCCAACAACCCGGAAGAACGCACGCGTATTGTAACCTATAACCGTTTGCATAAAAGGGTTTGCCAGTTTGCACAGGTATTGAAGAACAATGGCGTAAAAAAAGGCGATCGCGTTTGTATTTATATGGGTATGGTGCCCGAACTAGCGTACGCGGTGCTGGGCTGCGCACGCATCGGTGCGATCCACAGTGTAATATTCGGTGGCTTCAGCGCGCAGAGTATTGCCGATCGCCTGGAAGATGCACAGGCTACCTGCATTGTCACCTGCGACGGTGCTTATCGCGGGAACAAAGAAATTCCACTCAAAGACGTAATCGATGATGCACTCATCGGCAATAAAACGGTTAAAAAAGTAATCGTTTATACCCGTACCCGCTGCTCGGTGAGTATGATCAAAGGCCGCGATGTTTGGTGGGAAGATGAAATGGAATATGCCGAAACACAGGTAGAAAAAGATGGCGTTGTTAGTTTCCCGGCAGAAGAGATGGATGCAGAGGATCCCCTGTTCATTTTATATACGTCGGGAAGCACCGGCAAGCCCAAGGGCGTGGTACATACCTGCGGAGGGTATATGGTGTGGACCAATTACACGTTTGTAAATGTGTTTCAATACCAGCGCGGACAAGTCCATTTTTGTACGGCAGATATCGGCTGGATAACCGGTCACTCGTACATCGTATACGGACCGCTCAGTGCAGGCGCCACTTCACTGATGTTCGAAGGCATCCCCACCTGGCCAGACGCAGGGCGGTTTTGGGACATTGTTGACAAATACAAAGTCGATATCCTGTATACCGCACCTACAGCCATTCGCAGCCTGATGGGTTTTGGCCTCGATCCATTGAAAGGAAAAGATCTTTCTTCCTTAAAAATACTCGGCACCGTAGGCGAACCCATCAACGAAGAAGCATGGCACTGGTACGATGAAAACATTGGAAAAAAGAAATGTCCCATTGTTGATACCTGGTGGCAAACAGAAACGGGGGGTTGCCTTATCTCCAACCTGGCTGGTGTTACACCCGCGAAACCCTCCTGGGCAACATTGCCGATGCCCGGCGTTCAACCATTTCTGGTAGATGAGAACGGCAAAGAAATCACGGAGAAAAGTGAAGACGGTCTTTTCAAAGGCAATCTTTGCATCAAAGCACCCTGGCCGGGTATCCTGCGTACCACCTACGGTGATCATGAACGCTGCCGGACCAACTACTTCGCTACTTACCCTGGTCTGTACTTCACCGGCGATGGCGCGCTGAAGGACGATAGTGGCAATTACCGGATTACGGGCCGTGTAGATGATGTACTCAACGTGAGCGGCCACCGCATTGGCACAGCCGAAGTAGAAAACGCGATTAATATGCACGCAGGCGTGGTGGAAAGTGCCGTAGTCGGCTACCCCCATGACATAAAAGGACAGGGCATTTATGCTTTTGTCATTTACCAGGGCCACCATGGTGATGAAGCATCGAACCGCCGGGACATAACGGCCACGGTTAGCCGCATTATTGGGGCGATTGCCAAACCCGATAAAATCCAGTTTGTAAAAGGACTGCCAAAGACCCGCAGTGGCAAAATCATGCGGCGCATCCTGAGAAAAATTGCAGAAGGACAAGTCGACAGCCTGGGCGATACCACCACCCTGCTCGACCCCGGGGTGGTGGATGAAATTAAGGACGGAAGGATTTAACCACAGCCAATCTTTTTGCCTTTAATTCCCCGCGCGTTTCAGGCGCCAGTGCATTCCAGCCTGCCCGGGCACGTTGTGCACGCCGCGTCAGCAACCAATACCGCGCGATTAGTCCGCTTATCACCATACCCACCAGCAGAGCCAGCGAAAGCCACCAACTCATCAAACCAGTTAACAGGGTAATCAGCAGCACCCACATGCAATAGAACAGTGCACAGCCAACGACGTGGATCCAACTGTAAAAGTCAGGACGAAAAACTTTTTTGTCGGCAACATAACGGCCAAGCACAAACGGAAAAGCATTCAATACAATTCCGGCAACAGCGAAGGGAGCAAGCAACCACAGCAGTACCGTTTTACCGGGCTGTGTTTTTTCATTGATGACTACCTCGTCTGAAATTTCGTTTTTCTTCAGCAGGCCGAAATAAGCATCGCCGGCAATCTTTTTTTCGGCATATACCTCTTCAGATTCATTCAACAACCCGCGGCAAATCGCCTGCTCGCGCTGGAGTTTGTGCGTATCCTGTATCCGCCAGGGATGGCTGCCATATTCGTGGTCGGTTCTGTCGATCGTAAGGCGCTGTTCTGCTGTTTCAAAACGATCTGGATTCCCGATATGCAGCATCAGGCTTTCCACCCGATACCATGCATCGCGCGAGATGCGCAGCAGGGCCTGCGCCGGATTGCTGGCATAGTCTTGCTGGTAATCGGATAAAGCCATTGCCTCACCCGCATGTACCTGCACCCCGGTGTTGGCGCGCGTAGGATGATCATAGGTAATGCCAATTGGTACAACGGGAATATCTATTGGCTGACTCCCATTGACAGCAGCGTCGAAGCCGAGGCGGAATACGCCCTTGCGAAAAGCATAGAGCTCGCGTTCAACATGACTCGTGCTTTCGGGGAAAAAAACAATGATGCCGCCCTTACGCAGGATGGCTTTGCCGGCTTCAAAACTTGATTCGTTTACGTCTCTAGTGTTTTTACCCCTGATGTGACCATGCACCGGTAGCATGTGCAGCCAGCGCAGCAACTGGCGGACCGGCCGGTTGATGAACACATCGCCCCGCGCAAAAAACCAGGCCTTTCGTTTTAACAGGATGCCGATCAAGGCAGCGTCCATGAGGGAAGACTGATGGTTGGCAATAATAATTACGGGACCTTTTTCGGGAATATGGTGGAACCCGGTAACGTGCACATGCCGGTAAAACATACGCAGTGCAACCGACATCATCAATTTGGCAAAGTAGTAGAGCATGCAAATGCCCGGAGGGGTTCCGGGCATTTTAAAGATAGTCAGGGGCCTGCGTTATCAGACGGCACAGCCCTATTTGTTTTTTATAAGTTGACCGAAAACAAGTCTAGCGTTGTATTGTCACCGGGGTGCCTACCGGGATGATGGCATACAGCTCTTCCACTTCTTCATTCTTCAGCGAAACACAGCCGTTGGTCCAGTTCTGGAAGAAATCCACCGCCATATCATCACGCTGCCAGGTGCCATGTATACCGATTCCACCCCCAATCTTTGCGCTTTTGGGAATCAGTCCCTTTGCTTTGCGTTCATTGAATTTTGCATAATCAGCCTTCGTGGGGTAGTCGAGCAACATCATTCGATCCCATTTTTCATGCGGACGTTTGGAAGCGATGTGGTAGGTGCCCTCCGGCGTCTTGCGATCACCTTCCAGCATTTTATCGTCGAGGCTCTTGCTGCCAAACACGACGGGGTAAGTAGCGTACCATCCATTGTCGTCGTAAACACGCAGCTCGTAGTCAGATTTATCAATAATGATGTAAGGTTTGCCGGTCAGCTCATCGCTGAAGAGGCGGTGTTTAACAAGGTGTTTGCTTTTAACAGTCGTGAAAGCAAGCAGGCCGGGGGCAGACAAGGCAAGCACGGCAACAAGGACTCTTTTCATGAACGGAATTTTTTACAAGACTGAAAGTGAAACAACAGGTTTAAGCGTAAAAAATGGTTAACATGAATACTGCA
>JAGWTK010000257.1 GCA_028876035.1 Bacteroidota bacterium | reverse complement strand
AGGATCGGTACAAAACCAATATGGCGGGGTTATCCGTCAACCAGCAAATCAGAAAAAACCTTCGGCTGAAATGGATGGCCGGTTATTTTCGGGACGATGAAAAAGAATCACTCGACATAGCCGGTGAATACTTATTTGGTGACAGGGATTTTGATAAAAGCAAACCCACGTTTGGCCTGATTGTAAATCCGCTCGGTGCCGGTGTATTCCGAAACCACGCCCGCAATACGCTAGGTATATATGTGATGAACCTCGCCCACAAGGGCTGGTGGGAGAAAGGGAAACATGCTGTACAGTGGGGATTGAATGCCGATCACCAAACGATCAACGATCATCTCGACGAATGGCAGTACCAGGATTCAGCCGGGTATTCACTTCCCTACAATGCGTCACAGCTCGCCCTGTATAGTGTACTAAAATCAGATGCGAATCTTTCTATTAACCGGTTCAGCGGATTTGTGCAGGACAATATCGCTTTTCATGATTCGTCTGATTTCATCCTGCAGGCGGGCATGCGTTTCAATTACAACGATCTCAACCATGAATGGCTGGTGTCACCGCGAATGGGCTTTTCCTGGAAGCCATCTGCCTGGAAAAAAGACATTGTGTTTCGCGGCGCCGCCGGCATCTATGATCAACCCCCGTTTTACCGCGAGTTGCGCAGGTATAACGGTACCGTCAATACGCAGCTGAAAGCTCAGAAAAGCTGGCAGCTGAGTGCGGGCTTCGACTATAGCTTTGAAGGCTGGAATGGCCGCCCCATGCGACTCACGACGGAAGCTTATTATAAGAATATGTGGGATGTAGTGCCGTATGATATCGACAATGTACGCATCCGCTATTTTGGGGAAAACAACGCAAAGGCCTGGGCAGGCGGGATCGAAATGCGTTTGTTCGGACAACTTGTAAAAGACGCAGAAAGCTGGGTGAGTCTTGGCTTGATGCGTTCGCGTGAAAAGATCGATGGGGCCAGTTTTTACAATTACAAACTCGATTCACTTAACCAGCCAACCGACAGCGTATTGGTACAACAGGGATGGGTAAGACGGCCGACCGATCGCATGATTACTTTCGGCCTGTTTTTCCAGGACTACCTGTCGACCAACAAGAACTTTAAAGTATACCTCAACACACTCTATGGAAGCAACCTGCCGTATAATATTCCTGGCAGTGTAAAATACAGGAATGCATTGATTGTAGATCCCTATATCAGGGTAGACATCGGCTTCAGTGCACTCTTGTTAGATGGCGATAAAACCAGGCGCCGCAGCCATAGCCCCTTCAGAGATTTTGATAATATCTGGGCGACACTGGAAGTATTTAATTTGATTGACCGTCCGAACACGATCTCGTATTTGCTCATTAAAGACTTCTCCAACACCACCTACAGCATACCCAATCGCCTTAGTCCCCGCCTCCTTAACCTAAAACTGGTAGCCCGTTTCTAAGCAGAATTGCGTAACACCAATACAGTATTTTTACTGTACTAAAATTAGAGTAAAAATACTTTAGCTTTTTAGTATAATTACATACATTTACTGCATCGTGCCGGCCGCCTTACTTATTCTTCCCGCGGCAACTCTTAACGATGGTCCCTTTAAACACCCCTAACAGTGCTGTCTTCAATAAGAAGCGGCCAGAAAACTTTTTCCGACATGAGTTTAAAGGTGATAGTAGCTCCTGCCCCATTTTCAACAGAACTGAAATTAACCGTACAAAGCGCTGCCCCGCTCAACATCGTTGTGCGTTTACTCACGGATGCGGGCGCCGTGGTACGCGTGAAAGGTTATGTCTTGGAATCCGGCGAAAACGAGGTAGAGCTGAGCAATCTGGGTAAATATGTGCCGGGCGATTACCGGGTAGAAGTAAAACTGCTGAACGGAGACCTGGTGGCGGATTACCGGGTACTCAAACAATAGAAGAGGTAAGGCTCTGATTTACCTCATATCCGCGTCCCTTCATCATATGGCCAATGGCCATAAACAGGGGCAGGCCTCGAGCCTGCCCTTTGTCATGTTTGCAATGGTTATTTTTGCAGGATGACGAAGCTGAGTGTTAACATCAACAAATTCGCGACCTTAAGGAATAGTCGTGGCGGCAATAATCCTGATGTATTGAAAGCGGCCCTCGATGCAGAGCGCTTTGGTGCCGATGGCGTAACTGTTCACCCAAGGCCCGACGAGCGGCATATCCGGTACGCAGATGTAAGAGCCATCAAAAAAAATATCAAAACAGAATTCAATATCGAAGGCAATTGCCGGGAGCAAAAATTCATTGACCTGGTACTGGAAGTGAAACCACAGCAGGTGACCCTGGTACCCGATGCAGAAGGTCAGCTCACCTCAGATCATGGATGGGATACCATTACCCACCGTGATTATTTGCGTGATATCATACAAACTTTTCAACGTGCCGGGATAAGGGTTTCCATCTTCACCGACCCTGATCCAAAAATGATAGAAGGTGCCGCTGCAACAGGCACCGACCGGATTGAATTGTACACGGAAGCCTATGCAAGAATATTTGCAGAAGGGAACCCGGAAACAGCCATTGCTCCCTATGTGAGCGCTGCAGCAAAGGCCAGTGAACTTGGACTAGGCATAAACGCCGGGCACGATCTCGACTTACACAACCTCGCATACTTTGCGCAACATATACCAACACTCGCAGAAGTATCGATAGGGCACGCGCTCGTATGCGATGCCCTTTATCTCGGGTATGAAAACACCGTGCAACTGTACAAGCGGCAACTTGGATAGTTCAACATCTATATTTTCTATCCGCCCCGCGGAACCTGGCAAATTACCTTTGCAGGCTTTGCGCACATTATATGAAACTGCCTTTCCCCCCGAAGAGCGCAGGCCATGGTCGCTCCAGGAAATATATATACGTGAACAGGTACTGCATACATTGCTCCTCGAATTCAATCAATCGTTTGCTGGTTTTGCTTTTTTCTGGGCGTTGCCGGGGTTCAGTTTTATTGAACATATGGCCGTAAGCGCCGACCTGCGCGGACGCGGTGCAGGCAGCACAATACTGCGATACATGGAACAGCGCTTTGAAAACATTGTGCTGGAAGCAGAACCCGCTTCGAAGAGCGCGGATGCGGCGCGTCGGATTCAATTTTATCAGCGGCTTGGCTATCTTCCTTTCGCAGATGACTATTTGCAACCATCCTATCATCCGGCGTTTCCCCCACAACCGATGCTGTTGCTGTACAAACAGCGCAGCAATTTACCCTCGTATGAAAAAGTGGTTTCCAGCATCTACCAGCATGTTTACCAGGCAAGCTTTCCCTTGTAACAGATTCTCCGGCACAAATTTCCTGCTCACCGCAAAAAAGCAGGTGAATATTACCCGTTTGCAGTAGCAGCCTACCTTTGCCGCATGAAAAATAAGACCGGGCTTTTCCTGCTACACCTTACGGGCTGTGTAGCGTTTATGTCGATCCCGGTTTTACTGTCCCCCGATGTTTCCTGGAACCTACATTTTGTTCAACTGGCTCCTTTTCAGAAAGAGTTTTTAACCTACCTGTTGATCCTTGGGTTCTTTTACCTCAATCATTTTTATTTATTCCCGGCATTTTATTTCCACCAGCGATACCTGCTGTATGCACTGCTGGTAGCCGGCGCTTATCTCCTGGTGATTTTCGTACCCGCGTACCTGGTTCCCGGAACGGCAATGATGCATCCGCCCGGCATGGAAATACAAACAACAAAAGGGTTCCCAATGCCACCCCCGCCTGGCCGGAATTTCAGGTGGATGCCGAGAACCGAATACGTTTTTCAATTCTTAATCGCGCTGATCTTTTCTGCCCTGGTGAGAATCAGGGAACGGTTGCGGCAGGCAGAGAAAGAAAAAATAGATGCAGAACTCTCCTACCTGAAAGCACAGATAAACCCGCATTTCCTGTTCAATACACTCAACAGCATCTATTCTGAAGCCATCCGTGAAAATGCAGATGGTACGGCCAGCGCAATTGTAAAACTATCGGGCATGATGCGCTTTGTAATCAGCGAAGCACACCACGATTTTGTTTCGCTGCAAAAGGAACTTGACTATATATCTGATTATATCGAACTGCAAAAAATGCGGCTTCGCGAAACAACACTGGTCGTATTTGAAACGACGGGCATATCGGCCGGCAAACGAATTGCTCCGCTGTTGCTGATAACCTTTATAGAAAACGCATTCAAACATGGCATCATAACAGGCAAGGCCTCTCCTATCAACATCAGTATCCGTGTAAGCGGCAACATACTCACATTGGAAGTAAGCAACCTGTTGGCCGCTACTGCACCCGGCATAGAAAAAAGTAGCATAGGAATTGAGAATACCCGCAACCGGTTACGATTGTTATACCCATCTTCCCATGAACTGGACATGCGCGAAGAAGCCAATCGGTTTATTGTTCACCTGACAATTACCCTGCGATGATAAAAGCCATAGCCCTCGACGACGAGCCACCTGCACTGAGCATCATCGACAATTTCTGCCGCCGTACAGAAGGTATCGAACTGCAAAAAACATTCACGGCGCCCGGGGAAGCGCTGGCTTACCTGAAAAAATTTCCGATCGATCTGTTGTTCCTGGATATCCAGATGCCCTCCGTGAATGGTATCGACTTTTATAAAGCAGCCGGCTCCGATTTCATGGCCATATTTACAACGGCCTTCACCGAATACGCAGTGGAAGGATTTAATGTGAGCGCCATCGATTACCTGCTGAAACCCTTTACCCTTGCGCGCTTCCAGCAGGCGGTCGAAAGAGCAAACGAGTACTATCAATACAAAAGACAAAGCGGAACGGAAACCAGTCAGTATATTTTTATCCGTGCTGATTACAGCCTGCTAAAAATAGCACTGGACGATATCATTTACATAGAGGGCCTGGACGATTACCTGAAAATTCACCTGAATGCAGGAGCGCCGGTGGTCGCCAGGATGACCATGAAATCCATACTTGAAAAATTACCTGCTCGCGATTTTTTGCGCATACACCGCTCTTACATTGTTCCGTTTAAAAAAGTTGCCGGCTATCGAAACAAATCGATCAGCATAGCCGGCTTTGAACTTCCCGTTGGCAGCAGCTATGAAGAGCAGTTCTTAAAACGCTTTAACAAATAAGGCTGTATTCCGCAGCATTTTCCTGCTTCACCGCTTTTGGGGTTTTCGATCCATGATTTTTTCAATTTTTGTACGGTAGTTGTTTCTGCTCTCAACGAACGAACAACGCATCCTGATTATAAACCCAAAAATGACCATCATGGAACAATCACGAAAAAACTTCCTGAAGAAATTTTTTATTGGTGCCAGTACCGTACCGCTGATCCTGGAAGCCTGCAAAAAAGACAGTGGCAGCAGCACTACAACAACGACTTCTACCACCACTACCACCAGCAGCGGCGGCTCGGGCTCCTGTACCGTAAGTGCAACGGAAACAGCCGGCCCATTCCCCACCATCACACCGTCGTCGCTGGTGCGTTCCGATATCCGGCTTGATCGAACCGGCGTTCTGTTCACCATCAAAATCACGATTAAGAATACCAACGCCGGTTGTGCCGCAGTTTCCGGTGCTATTGTTGACATCTGGCATTGCGACAAGGATGGTTATTATTCAGAATATGGCGGCAGTTCTATGCAAACCGTCGATTATACAGCCGTTCATTTTCTCCGCGGCCGACAAACGACCGATACTACCGGCACTGTAACATTTACGTCGATCTTTCCCGGCTGGTACCAAAGCAGGGCTACTCATATCCACGTACATATCTACAATAGCTCGGGCACTTCTCTGCTGGTAACGCAGATTGCTTTCCCCGAGGGAAGCAGCAGCGCGGTGGCCCTCGTAAATGCAAGTACCGCCAATGGATATACGAAGGGCATGACGGGTTATACCTACAATGCGCAGGACAATGTTTTCTCAGATGACAGTACTGGCGCGCAAATCGCCAGCGTTGATGGAAGCGTTG
>JAGWTK010000256.1 GCA_028876035.1 Bacteroidota bacterium | reverse complement strand
GGTGTACTGCAAACAATTGGCGGGGAAAATAATACCCAATACAGCCGGCGTTGTGCAACAAATCTTACGCCTTTGCAACGCTTCTGAGGAAGATGAGCGATATCTGCTGCCTGGGTTTGTTTGGCAGTGTTTTGGGTATTAGCAGATCATCCGACAGAATATTCATTGTAAACACAAAATTCTCTTTTATGGCAAACACTAAAGCACTACTTGGATTTCTCGCAGGTGCAGCAGCAGGCGCACTCGCCGGCATTTTGCTGGCTCCCGATAAAGGATCTGAAACGAGAAGAAAGATTTCAAAGAAAACAGGTGATCTGGGCGATTCCCTGAAGAACTCATTCAATGATTTCGTAGACGGCATCAAAGAAACCTACAGCGGCGTAAAAGCCGAAGCAGAAGATGTGGAAGAGAAAGGAAGAATGAAAATGAATTCGCTGAAGAACGAAGCTAAAAATGCACTTTCCTAGGCATTAATTGCGCGCAGTAAAACTGATTCGATGCAACCTGAACATAATCATTTCGAGACCCTTTTTGTAAAAGCACGCGACTATGCGGAAACAAGAGCAGAGCTCGTAAAACTGAAAGTCGCCGACAAGACTTCCGAAACCGCTTCCGAAGCGGTTTCGGTTATTGCCGGTCTCGTGCTGCTCCTGGTATTTGTATTGCTGCTGAGCGTTGGACTTGCTTTGCTTGCAGGTGAATGGTTGGGAAAAACCTACTACGGTTTCTTTGCCGTGTCAGGCCTGTATGGAATTATTGGTCTCATTGTAAAAGCCAATAGTGGTCGCCTGATCAAGGCACCCGTAAGTGACTTCATAGTTGGAAAATTTTTTAACGCCTCAGAAAAAAAGGCTGAATCATGAGTCAGGTTATCAGCAGTGTGGAAGGTTTACGATCGCGCATCGCTTCACTGGAGCACTTGCGCCTGCAACAGGAAGCAGAACTCAGGCATTGTGCAAAAGCTGCCATTGATTCCATTCGCCCTTCGCAGTTACTCAAAAATGCAGTATCCCATACGCTTCATACGCCCGGCATCGGGACAACAGTATTGAAAGGCGCTGCCGGACTGGCCGCTGGCGTACTTGCGCGGCGCATGCTGGTAAAAACCAGTGCGGGCGTTGCCCGAAAAGCAGCAGGCACACTACTACAGGTAGGTCTCGCAAAGGCTGTTGCTGGCAATGCCTCAAAGATTGTGAATGCAGGCACCCGCCTCTTTCAAAAATGGTTTAAAAAGCAATCGTAGAATTACGAAACGCGACGGTAAAAATACCGTCGGATTGCTTGTTATATGGGCCAAATTAATATGTGATTTTCGTGGCAATAAAATTGGGTTAATATCTTGATTTACAGACGCCACAATTTGATCATGCAACGCCGCTAAAAAAACGCTTGCCTCCTTCTTTTTCTTGATAAAATATGCTTTCTTTGCATAGCGGCTGAGGTTATTTGCCGGTCGCCTTCATCACGGTGTTTTACTACTGGACAAATACGCCGTGTAAACCAGGCTTTGCTTAATCAAGCGGTTGTTTACGAAATATTCTTTTGTTTGTCCATTATCCCTGTGTAGTTAAGGAAAGACTTCCTATCGATTGCTTCCATAGTAGCATAATATTTTCGCGCGTATGACCTATCAAGGCAGGATTTTGCAAAGCAGACTGTTATGGCTTTTGTTGAGCGTTTTTTTCTTAAGCTCTTGCGTAAACTCACGCAAGACGGCTTATTTTAATGACGTACAAAATGGGGTCTACAAGACTTCTTATAATCCGCCGGTGCCGATCATCCACAAGAACGATTTGTTAAGCATATTTGTCTCGAGCGTTAACATGGAGGCGACCCAGATATTCAACGCACCCAGTCTGCCTACAACTACATCCGCCAGTGCCAACGGAAGCACTTCGCAAAACGTAGGGTACCTCGTAGGTGATTCGGGTACCATTCAATTTCCTGTTTTGGGTAAAATCCAGGCGGAAGGGTTAACCGTTAAAGAACTTACAGATAACATTACCGACAGCCTGGTGGCAAAGAAATTGTTGGTTGACCCCCTGGTTACCATCCGGTTTCTAAACTTCCGGGTAACTGTATTGGGTGAAGTGGGAAACCCTACGGTGATAACCGTGCCCAATGAAAAAATAAGCTTGCTCGAGGCCATAGGTTTGGCCGGTGATTTGACGATTTACGGAAAACGCGACAACGTGTTACTGATTCGCGAAGAAGAAGGTAAAAAAATTGTGCGCAGGATCGATTTGAATGCGCCTGAAACCCTTACTTCCGCGTTTTATTACCTGAAGTCGAACGATGTTATTTACGTTGAACCCAATAAAAACAAAATTGCCAGTGTGAGCAATTTCAGGCAACTATTGCCGGCAATCATTGCCAGTTTATCCGTGCTGGTTGTGGTGGCCGACAGGCTTATTAAGTAACTGAATGAACATGAAAAAAATGCAGGTATCCGCGAACAAAGGCATTGAGCCGGCAGAAAACAGCCTTGTACAACAGCTGTTCTTCCGCTATTGGCCTTATTGGCCGCTGTTCGTTGTACTGATAGCACTTAGCCTGGGCGCCGCCTGGTTCTACCTGCGCACGGTAGTGCCCGTGTACGAAGCCACCGCCACCATCCTCATCAAAGATGAAAAAAAGGGGCAGGACGATTCAAAGACCATGGAAGCCCTCAACCCCTTAAGCTCTAAGAAAATTGTTGAAAACGAAACAGAGATACTCCGCTCCAGGAGAATGCTGGAAGAAGTAGTGCGGCAACTAAGTCTTTATGCACCTGTTACAGTAAAAAAGGAGCTGAGCATACATACTGCATACGCCAGTTGCCCTGTGGCAGTTCAGGTACCCAACCCTGATTCGCTGAAAGAAAGTGGTCCTTACAATTTTAGTTTCAATGCAGGCAACAACACGGTTTCAGTCGGCGGCAAACAATACCCGCTTGACACCTGGGTGCAGACATCCGGCGCTGTATGCAGATTCGTGAAAAATCCCGCATTCCAGGGCAATCCGCAGAATGGCAGTTTCCAATTCTCATTCGTAAGTGTTGAAAAAACGGCGACCAGTATTTCAGGTGCCCTGGAAGTTACGCCGGTAAGCAAGTTGTCGACCGTAATCGATCTGCGCTTAAAAGACCCCAGCCCCGAAAGAGCGGAAGCTATTCTTAATACACTGATGGCAGTGTACAACAGCGCTTCCTTAAAGGAGAAATCGCAGCTCGCCGCCAATACGCTCGATTTTATTGAAAAACGACTTGCACTGATCGAAAGACAGCTGGATTCAGCTGAGAAAGGTGTTCAGCGGTTCCGGACAGCTAAAGGCGCCGTAGACCTTGGCGAGCAGAGCCAGCTTTACCTCAGAAGTGTGGGTGAAAACGATCAGAAAGTAAGTGAAATGAACGTGCAGCTGGCCGTACTGGACGAAGTAGAGAAGTATGTACTATCCAAAAGCAATACTGGTGGCGTAGTACCGGCATCCTTCGGTATTCAGGACCCGCTGCTTTCACAGTTGGTTGAGAAGTTGTACGATTCAGAGATTCAGTATGAAAAGCTGAAAAAAACGACCGCAGAAAACCACCCCACCGTAGTGGCCCTGCAAAATGAAATCAATAAAATTAAACCGAACATACTCGACATCATCCGCAACCAGCGAAAAAGCTTGCTGGCCGGTCGTGCGAATTTGAATTCCACCATCCAGCACTATTCTGGTTTGCTCCGGGATGTGCCGCAGCAGGAACGTGAACTGGCAGAAATGAGCCGACCCATCGGAACGATAAAAAATATTTACACATTCCTGCTGCAGAAAAGAGAAGAAGCCGCTCTTTCTTTTAGTGCAACCGTGGGGGACAGCCGGTTGGTCGACAAAGCCATTGCGGGCAGCAAACCTGTTAGTCCTAAAAAGCCCTTCATCCTTGCTTTAGCGCTGATGGGCGGTCTTGCGCTTGGAATCGCCTACATCACCATCAGGGAAGTGCTTAATAGCAAGATTCTTTTCCGAAGTGATGTTGAATCCTATTCTACCCTTCCCGTATTGGGCGAAGTAGTGCAAACAAAACCCGGCTCGAAAATGGTTGTGACTGCTGCCGGCAGAAGTTTTATTGAGGAGCAGTTCCGCCAGATTCGTACGGCTGTGAATTATCTCGGTAACCGCACAGCGCCGCGGACCGTATTGGTAACATCCTCTATATCCGGCGAAGGAAAGAGTTTCATCGCCAGCAACCTCGCACTGAGTTATGCGATGTCCGGACGAAAGGTTGTCATTGTTGATTTCGACCTCCATATGTCGGGCCTCACCGAAAGGTTTGGCCTGAACACAGAAGCAGGTGTGATCGACTACCTCTGTGGCAAAAAAGAACTGGATCAAATCATAAAGAAAACTTCCGATTCCGAAAACCTGTTCGTGGTGCCGGCAGGAAGGCATAGCGGCGATGAAAACCTATCAGAAATTTTGCTGGGCGAAAAGGGTAAGGAGCTATTGAAGGGATTGGCCGGATTATTCGACCTGGTGATACTGGATACAACGCCTGTACTGGCTATCACCGATGCATACACGATTTCCTCCTGGTGTGATGCTACCAT
The DNA here is from genome assembly GCA_028876035.1 of Bacteroidota bacterium. Lineage (GTDB taxonomy): Bacteria > Bacteroidota > Bacteroidia > Chitinophagales > Chitinophagaceae > JACMLD01. Next base: position 1,405 of record JAGWTK010000256.1, on the reverse strand, counting down.
TTACGTGGTGCGTCACGGCTGGACGCCAAAAATACACGTGCAGCGCCTCGACGACAATGCAGCCTTACACCATCTCAAGAACACCGGGATTGTGTTTAACGGCATTCAAAAACGGGGCACTGGCAAATACGGTTTCGGTTACGGGTATGGATATGATTACGATTACGGTTACCGGTACCGGAATAAGGCAGAAAAGAAGACATTGGGTGCAAACGCCTAGTGCTTTTTTTGCGTCTGGAATTATGATTTTGAATTAAAATTTTGCCCGTCATGTAACTGGCGTGGCGAAGCTTTGGGATAAAAACTATTAAATCAGCACCTATGGTCAATCTTGACAAAAACTGGTATGTTGTTTACACCAAGCCCCGTTGGGAAAAAAAGGTAGCGGACATTCTTGCGAGAAAGAAAATCGAACACTACTGTCCTTTGCATTTTGTCCAACGACAATGGAGCGACCGGAAGAAGCTGGTAGCCGAACCCTTGTTTACGTCCTACGTATTCGTGAAGGCTGCTGAACAGGATCTGCTGCCGGTCCGCGCTACCGACGGCGTGATGAATTTTGTCTACTGGCTGGGTAAACCGGCCGTAGTAAGGGAAGAAGAAATCAACGCTATCCGTGAGTTCCTGTCTGATTACCGCAATGTTCATCTTGAAAAAACAGAAGTTAACCCCAACGATACCGTACGCGTGATCGGTGGCCCGCTGGTTACCCAAAAAGGCCAGGTGGTTTCTGTTAAGAACAATAAAACAGTGAAAGTAATACTGCCTTCACTTGGATATATGATGTATGCAGAACTCGAAGTATCCAATGTGGAACTGGTACAGGAACAAAACGCCGGTTATTTTAAAAAGCAGCAATGGCGCTACGCCTTCCGCTAACGGATGTAAAACAGAAGGCTTCATTGTTTACCGAATTAATACATGGAAAAAAACGATAAAATATACATTGCCGGACACCGCGGGATGGTAGGTTCAGCAATTTTCCGGCACCTCACAGCAAAAGGTTTTAAAAATATTATTGTTCGTACCTCTGCAGAACTGGATCTCCGGCAGCAACAGGCCGTGCATGATTTTTTTGCCGCCGAGCAACCCGATTATGTATTCCTCGCAGCCGCTAAAGTGGGTGGCATCGTCGCCAACAATACATATCGTGCGGAATTCCTCTACGAAAACCTGCTCATCGAAAGCAATATCATTCACGCGGCATGGCAGAACAAGGTTAAAAAGCTGATGTTCCTGGGCAGTTCCTGCATCTATCCGAAAATGGCGCCCCAGCCGTTGAAAGAAGAATACCTGCTTACCGGACCACTGGAGAGCACCAACGAGCCCTATGCTATTGCCAAGATCGCCGGCATCAAATTGTGTGAAGCCTACCGCGATCAATACGGTGCCAACTTCATCAGCG
>JAGWTK010000255.1 GCA_028876035.1 Bacteroidota bacterium | reverse complement strand
CGTTGCCTTCTCATCCACTACCAGCACCCGGCGTGTGAAAACCAGGTTGGCCGTATCGCCATCTGCAAATACTTTCAGCAAATAGTTGCCGGAGCGCGATGGCAACGAACTTCTTTCGGGCAGCGTGACCATGTAGTGCGTGTAGCGCAGCAGTGATACCGATGAATTGCGGTAGTTTGTAATCCGGTTCTGCGTAAACCCTTTGATATAGTCGAATTCTGTGAGAATCGTTTTGGTCCAGTCGGCATTGCACAATTGCCAGGTATAGGAATAATTGCGGACACCTCCCCTGATATCATCGAAGTTGAGTTCGAGCAGTTCCGCGGTATTGGGTTTAATGATGGGATACCCCAACTGGTTACCGGCGTAGTTGAGTTTAATGTTTTTGATGTTGGAGGCATATACTTTGTCGGGTGCTTGCGCCAAAGCAACGCAAAACGACCCAAAGCAGGCAAGCGATAACAAAAAGGATCGATACATAATCATTCAGATGTGGTAATCCCCGATAAGGTTGTACAAATTTGCCTAAAAAAACGGCAAAACGCACATGCAATCAGGCGCCGCCCTATTTTTGAACAAAATATGCCGGTTTGAATCTTTCTGCCTTTATTGCCCGCCGCATTGCCTTCTCGGGGGATAAGTCGTTTGGCCGGTTTATCATCCGGCTCGCAACGGCAGCTACCATCCTGAGTGTAACCGTGATGATCGCAGCGATGGCGATTACCAAAGGCTTTCAGTATACCATCAGCCAGAAGATTTTCAGTTTCTGGGGCCATATCCGCGTACAGCACTACGAAGCGGGTAAGATGCTGAGCGCAGAAGAAACACCCATCAGCCGGAACGACACCGTGCTGAACGTCATTCGTTCAACGCCGGGTGTGCGCTCGGTGAACAGTTTCGCTACGAAGAATGCCATTCTTAAAACCAGTGAAACAATTGAAGGGGTATTGTTCAAAGGCGTTGAAAAAGATTTCCCTTTCGCGCGGCTCAATACTTTTCTCAAAGAAGGAAGATGGGCACAGTACCCCGACAGTGGGTACAGCAACGAAATTGTGTTGTCGGCCTATACCGCCGGTCAGCTTAACCTGCAGGTGAACGATCCCGTGTACATATATTTTATCCAGGGGAATGGTGCTGCACCGAGGGCGCGTAAACTAACCGTATCGGGCATCTACAAAACGGGTATCGAGGAATATGATAAATACGTTGCCATCGGCGATCTGCGGCTGATACAACGGTTGAACGACTGGCAGGCCAATGAAATCGGCGGTTATGAAATTTATGTCAATGACTACCACGACATAGCCAAAGTAGACGATGCCATTTTTAACCGGCTACCGGTAAAATGGACCAGCCGCAGCATACAGGATATCAATCCAAATATTTTCGACTGGCTCAACCTCCAGGATACTACCATCATTCTGGTGCTCATCATCATGACGATTGTAGCTGTACTGAACCTGATTACCTGTTTGATCATTCTTGTGCTGGAACGTACGCGGATGATTGGCGTATTGAAGGCATTGGGTGCAAGAGACGGAACGATACAAAAGGTGTTTTTATACCAGGGTGGATTGATTACGTTAGCGGGCATCATTCCCGGCAACCTGCTGGCCCTTTTGTTGTGCTGGCTGCAACAACGCTATGGTTTTATACGGTTGAAAGAAGAAATGTATTATATCTCTAAAGTAGAGATGAAACCCGAATGGTGGCATTTTGCACTGGTAGATGCCATTACGTTTGTGGTGTGCATGCTGGTACTGATCATTCCTACTCTCATCGTCAGGCGCATCCAGCCAGTTAAAGCGATTGCTTTCCGTTGATCATTGGCTTAAGGCAACAGGTGCGATAAAATGATGCCGGTGGCTACAGCGGCATTGAGGGATTCTGCCGAACCCCGCCTCGGAATGGTCAGCTGCTGATCACAGCGCGCAAGCAATGCTTCCCGAACGCCTTTCGATTCGTTGCCGATGACGATAACACCTTCTTCAATTTTTGGAAAGGAGCCAATTGGCTTACCATGCAGGGTAGCTGCATAAAACGGGATACCGCTCGTTGCTGCAGCGAGTTGTTCGGGATCACGGTAAAAAACCGCTACCCTTGCAATACTGCCCATGCTTGCCTGTACACATTTGGGCGCAAAGGCATCAGCACTGTCCGCACTGCATACCACCTGGCCGATGCCAAACCAATCGGCAATCCGCAACAAAGTGCCCATATTGCCCGGATCCTGTATTCCATCCAATAACAGCGTCACCGTTCCCTTGAGTTGCAAAGCAGGCAGCGCGGGTTTTTTGAAGATCGCCAGGCATTCATGCGGCGTTTGCAGAAAGGATATTTTTTCAAGTTCGAAGTCTTCGACAGAAACGATGTTGTCCACAGCCACCGTTTTTAGCAAGGGGCGGTGATTGTTTATCCAGGATGATACAGCGAACACCTGCTGCAGGACAACCTGCTTTTCTGCAATGAGTTCGTTAACTATTTTCGGACCCTCAGCAACAAATACTGCTTCTTCCTCCCTGAGTTTTTTTTGGCCCAGACTTTGGATATATTTGACCTGCGATTTGGTGATCATCTTGCGCCCGTTTTACCCAATATGCGTTTATTGTTTCAACCCGCTAAACTATACGCTCTTTTTGTGATAGCCGGCTTTGCCGCGTTTGTTGCGGGTTGCATCGTTCCAAAGAACTACCAGAAAAATAAGCCTTTCGTATTTGCAACAAATATAAACATCAGTGGCAATCTTGCTTCCGATGATAAAATTGACCTGCGCACCAAACTGGAAAACCAGCTGGATGATTCGATGAAGGTGATCCTCAAAACCATCTATCCCGGAAACCTCCGGCTGAACAAGCCACCGGTATTCGATTCCGGCGCTGCTGCCCGCTCTGCCACTTACATGACGAATTTGCTGCATGCAGAAGGATATTATACGTCTGCTGTTCATTGGGACACAACGGTTGACCAGCAGGGCGACCAGCTGCGCACCACGGTTCGCTTTACGGTAACGCCGGGTAAAGTATACCGTTTCGATTCTATCAGCTATCATTTACAGGATTCCGCCCTGCAGATGCTCGCAATGAACAGGCGCAACGGCGCGCTGATAAAAAAGGGACAACCCTACTCGATCGAAAGGATTGGTGCAGAAATGGACAGGATGGTTGAAATATTTCGTAACAATGGCTACTACCGGTTTTCCAGGGATGACCTGATGGGCGAACAGGACACTGTATTCGCGCCACTGATCGATCCATCCCTCGATCCATTTGAACGCATCGCCCTGTTGCAGGAAGCGAAGAAAAGAAAGGAAAACCCCACCATTAACCTGAAGATCCAGCTCCGCAACCCGGATGCTGTTAGTCATTTCCGGCAATACCATATTCGTCGCGTCAGCATCTACCCCGACCTGGGTTTGCTCGATGATACCACCGGTGCGGTGTTTGATTCAACGGATGTTGACGGCGTAAAGGTGTACAGCAAGTACAATAAATTCAAACCATCGTTCATCGCATCACAAAACCTGCTCAGGCCCGGCGAATTGTTCCGCCTGCGAAACTCTACCAGGACCTACACGAATTTCGCACAGCACCCGATTTTCAGCCAGGTAAGTATTGAAACTAAAGAAGCGGCCGACTCAACGCCCCAGATCGATGTGATTACCCGCATGTACCCGGGCAAAAAACAGGATATCAGTATCACGGCAGATGCAAGTTATAATACCGGTGATATCATCGCCACCGGCAACCTGTTTGGCGTTGGATTGAACCTTGGATTAAATAACCGGAACGTAGGCAAACAGGCCATTCAATCGGGTACCAACCTGCGCACAGGTGTTGAGATTGATCTTGGCAAAAATTTCATCCAGACTTTCCAAACCAGCCTTTCCCACAACATCAGCATACCCCGGCTGGTCGCACCGAAATTTTTACTGCGCCAGGTAAAAACGGATTCGCTTCGCACCCAAAGAACCCTGATCAATTTCAACGGAGCCTATACTGATCGGCGGAGCTTTTATGAACTGAAATCGCTGAATGCATCTTTTGGCTACCAGTGGGCACGCAGCCGGCGCCAGCGCAAAAGCCATAGCTGGTATTACAGCCCGCTGAACATTGAATACGTTGATCTCAATAAGAAAGACCTGCTCCGTAAACTGATCGACAGTGTACCCAACCTGCGGTATTCGTTCAACACGGGCCTGGTGATCAGCCAGGTACTTGGCTACAATTATATCCAAACAGGCAGTGATGGCGCCAAGAAAAACGACCTCCGCATTGGCGTCGAAGAGAGCGGTGGCATTTTCGGATTTTTCAAATCATTGGATCAAAACGCCAATCTTTACCGCTATATAAAATTTGATGCCGACTATAAACATTATATCAACTATCGCAAGTCGGCCCTCGTATTTCGCCTGTATGGCGGCATCGGCATTCCGTATGGCCGCGATGAAAACGGCGTGCGTGAAAAACAGCTTCCCTTCTTCAAAGCCTTCTATGCAGGTGGTCCGTACAGCATGCGCGCCTGGCAGGTGAGACAGCTGGGTATTGGCTCGGCCAGTTATTTCGACACGGCTTCCGCGGTAAAAGGCTTCGATCGGTTTGGTGATATCCAGCTGGAAGGAAATATTGAATACCGGTTCAACCTGGGGCAGTTATTCGGCGTGAAGGTGAAGAGTGCATTGTTTACCGATATTGGCAATATCTGGTACCGCAATACCGATATCGACCCGAAATACAACGGGGCTGATTTTAATATCAATAAACTCTATACGGATATTGCGATTGGTGCCGGCACCAGCCTGCGCTTTGACTTTGACTATTTTCTGATCCGGTTCGACTGGGCGTATAAGATCAAAGACCCGGCTTATTACTATCTAAACTATGGCTGGTTTCACAATATCCAGCTATTGAAAGGGCAGTTTCAACTGGGGATCAACTATCCTTTCTAGTAATTTCTTTTTCTTTTTTTACCGCTTCCTGTAATTCTTCCATCGTAACAGCCTGCTCCAGCCGGAACTCACCGATCGCAGTACGACAAAGACTGCTCAGGTAACCGCCGCAGCCGAGTGCCGCACCCACATCATTGGCCAAACTGCGTATATACGTGCCCGTTGAACAGCGGACACGAAATGCGATCACCGGAAACTGGCTGTTGTCCGTTTCAAATGAATAAATGGTTACCCGGCGCGGTTCCAGTTCTACTGTCTTTCCCTGCCTGGCCAGCTCATACACCCTTTTGCCGTCTTTCTTGATCGCCGAATGCGCGGGCGGCACCTGTAACAATTCGCCGGTAAATTGTTGCACCACTGTAGCGATCAAATCCGGTGTGATCGCTGATGTATCGCGAAAATTTTCCGGTTCGCTTTCCAGGTCGTAGGTAGGCGTTGTAGCACCCAGCGTAATGGTGCCGGTATATTCCTTCTCCTGTGCCATGTATTCATTGATGCGCCTGGTGAACTTACCGGTACATACAATCAGCAATCCGGTCGCCAGCGGATCGAGTGTGCCGGCGTGACCAATCTTGCGAAGATTAAGCAGGGGCCTGAGTTTGCGGATTACATCGAAAGAGGTCCATCGTAATGGCTTGTTGATGAGCAAAACCTGTCCTGCTTCGTATTTACTGAGCGGTGTATTCAACGGCGATTTTCGGCGAAGATAATCCAGCCAACCTGGATGACCTATACTTCTTACATCGCCTGCCTTGCTTTGAGTTCGAGGTATTTATTGATGGTATCAACCGTTACCTGCTGCGGGGTCGTGAGCAGGGTAAGGATGCCGTTTTTCTGCAATTCTTTTACGATAATCTTTTTTTCCAGCATGAATTTTTCTGCCACAGTATGCATGTATACTTCTTCGAGGTTACTGGCACGGTCGGATACAAATTTCCGAAACTCAGTATTTTCAAAAAAAACGACCAGCAGCAAATGGTAGCGGGCGATTTGTTTCAGGTAGGGAAGCTGGCGTTGCAGGCCGGTGAGGGATT
>JAGWTK010000254.1 GCA_028876035.1 Bacteroidota bacterium | reverse complement strand
ATTTTGTCTGCATCTACAGGATCGGCCTTGATGTAAACATCTATTTTTTGTACCGGCAGTGAGGGGTCTGTGCATACATATTCGAAAGTTACTGTGGCATTGCTCTGATCGGCAATGCTGGTTTCTTTATAAAATTTTTTGAGCGCGCTATCGGAAATATTGGGGTTGCGGAACTGCGCCGCCATGGCCCTGAATTCCTCGTCAGTTGCAGCTGAGAGGGTAGCCTTTCCGTTAATGGTGATGGTTTTGGTCAGCGGGTACCTGAACGTGTCCACGATCAGTGTAACCTGGCCACCGATGTAATCACTAACATTGATAAATGAATGATTGACTGAACTGTCAGCTTTCGCCGCAGCGGTTGTTGGCTCACTTTTGTTGACGGAAGAATTGCAGGCAGCCAAAAAACCAATGAGCACCAGGGTCAGCACATATTTCATCGCATAAAAATACAATAAACTGTGTTGAATTTTATGGCGCGGCCGAACCACAGGCCCCATCAGAATCTTTTTGTAACACCGATTTTTAATCCAAACTCTGTCAGGTATTCACGCACACGGTACTGGTTGCTGTAGCTTGACAACAGCTGTGAGCGGAATTGCGGTCCGATTTGCCAGCGCAAACCGCCGGTTTGGTAAGAAACAAAGGCCTCAAAGTTAGTGTGCACGTTAAAAGTGCGGGCCATATTGGGACCTTCGATATAGTTCTTGTAGTCGGACGATAAAAGGTACACCTTGCTTGATAGCAGAAAGGTGGGCTGTACGCTTCCCGCAACTTTAAATTGCAGGTTTTTATTGCCCAGCAATTTGATTTCAAGTCCAACGGGTACGGCAACCTGCAGGTATTTATTCTGCAATTGCTCAGGAGCGTAACCGGAAAGATTCCGGATATCAGTGTAGCCCGACAAGGTATCCCGCACAAAAGGCTTATCCAGCGCTATGCTCGCCTTTTCGGTATGGTATTTAAATGCGGCAATGTAATACCGTGAATAGTTCAACTGTGCGCCTGCAAAAACGCTGAGGCTGCTGGACAGATCATATTGAACCGTTGTGCCTATCTCAAAACCAGGAGCGGGGCGATGGTGTACATAACGGTTAACATCACCCGCAGCGCCAGCGGCCACCGGTACCTGGGTAGTAGCCTGATCCAGGCTGTTCAACCTGCGGTAACTTATATTAGGACTGGCATAAAACTTCAACGAGAGCGGTGAGTTTCTGGCCGCCGCTGCAGGAATATTTGCTTCAATATTTTTCGCGGGTAATGCCTGTTCCTGGCGGATGTTTGTCACAGGGATTGCTGGTGCAGGGATGTTAAACACGTTTTGGCCAGCATGATCACCTGTTGCCGGCAGGCTGGCCACTAAGTTCTTTTCAGCTATATCGGCGTTTTCACCTGCATTCACTTCTGTTATCAATTCGGTGCTGGCTGTATGCAGCAGGTTGCTTCGGCCGGGGATCAACAAATGGTTAGTTGAACCCGTTTCTGTGGGCAGCGTATTGGTTGCCGTACTTTTATCGTTCGTTTGCGAAGTATTGGCAGACTGGTTTGTGTTGGTACTTTTTTTATTGGTGGATTGTTCGGCCGTACAAGTGCTGGTTGCAATTGTACCAGTTGCTTTTTGTGGCATAAGCATTTCCCTGCTGATGAGAACGCCACCTGCAACGAAGAATAAGAAGATACCCAGGCCCCACCATTTTTTTCTGCCGTGAAGTGAACGGTTAATATTGTTCCATACACGGTCCGACGGGTACATTTTATACAGTTCCGATTTCTGTTTCAGGTAGTCCTCAAAATCATTATCGTAAAAATTGTGATCCATGTAAGCAGGGTATTTGTGTACGGATGCAGATCGTTAGTTTTGGTTATTCTGTTTATTGGCAAATCTTCTTTATTGTCCAAACGAAACCATGTTCGTCTTTCGGGCAGCCTGCTGGTACAAAATCTTTTTCTTCAGCAAGATGTCTTCCAGCATCTGTTTGGCCCTGGTATACTGTGAACGGCTGGTACTTTCCTCAATCTCGAGCATGCTGCCGATTTCGCGATGCGAATACCCTTCAATGGCGTAAAGGTTGAGAACGGTGCGATATCCAATGGGCAGCAGTCTTATACACTCCACAATTTGTTTGGCCTGCACAATGGATGGTACGCTGTCTTCTCTTACCTGCACCGCATTGGCATGTATAATGTCCACGCTTTCATTGAACTTCTTGTTCTTTTTGAGGTTGTTGATACAGGTATGCACGATAATGCGCCTGATCCAACCTTCGAAAGCACCCTGGTTGCGGAAAGTGTGTATCTGTGAAAACACTTTGATAAACCCTTCCTGCAGCATGTCCTCTGCGTCTTCACGGTTGTGTGCAAAACGATAGCAAACAGCCAGCATTTTCGGACTGTACCGGTTGTACAGTTCCCTTTGCGCTACGGCATCGTTTTTTATACAGCCTTGTACAATGGATTCCTCTGTCATTACGGACGTTTGGTAACCCGTAATTTAAGACAAATTTTAATAATAGTCGCTGCGTGGGCGATATAAATAAACTTTAACACTCTTAGAAGAAAATCAGCCCTAAGGCTGATTTTTTAGTGTCTTGTCAATAGTTGTAGCAGTCTAACTAAATGGCCTCTAAGGGTCAGGGCCTTTTGCCGGGGCGGTTCAGGCTGTCGGGCGGGTATTTTTGTTCCAGCTGCCGGCGGATTCCATCTGCCCAATTGGTCAGGGTCGCTTTTTGTTCCGTGCTTAGCAGCGCATCTTTGTGTATCCAGGTGTAACTGTCGAGGGGCATACCGTCTTCCTTCACTTCTTTGATGAGTTCGTCGAGTTTATGGTATTGTTTGCGCGGACTGTAATCTGCAAATGCATCGAAGTTCAGTTCTTCCTTTCCTTCGTTCACATGATGATTGAGCCACCAGTCGACCGGTTGCAGCTTGGAATACCAGGGATAAACGGTATTGTTCGAATGACAATCGTTGCAGCTTACGGCAAGTATATGCTGCACACTGTCGGGTACTGCGTATTGCGTTCCAATGGCTGCCGGCTGAGCACCTGCAGCCTGGTTCTTTTTGGGATGGATAAATTGGATAATAACCAGCAGCACCAACAAAGTCAACCAGATTTTTTTCATGTGTATATTTTTAGATAAGTACGGTACCGGTCATCTCTTTGGGCACCGGCAATTGCATCATCGTTAAAATAGTCGGGGCGAGATCGCCCAGTTTGCCAGGTTTCAGGCTGCCCTTCCATTCTTTGTCGATAATGAAAAAGGGAACCAGGTTAAGCGTATGCGCGGTATTCGGACTTCCATCTTCATTGATCATATAATCGGCATTGCCGTGATCGGCCGTCAGAAAAACTGTGTAATTGTTGGCAAGGGCCGCTGTTACGACGCGGTTCACACATTTGTCGACCGTTTCTGCTGCTGTGATCGCCGCACTGAAAACGCCGGTATGGCCCACCATATCTGCATTGGCGTAATTAAGGCATATAAAACCTGCCTCCCCTTTCTCAATTTCCGGAACGATGGCGTCGGTTAATTCGTAGGCGCTCATTTCTGGTTTGAGATCATAGGTGGCCACTTTTGGAGAAGGTGCCATGATTCGTTTTTCGCCTTCGAAAGGTTTCTCCCTGCCGCCGCTGAAAAAGAAGGTTACGTGAGGGTATTTCTCTGTTTCGGCGATGCGTATTTGTTGAAGACCTTCGCGTTCGATCACTTCGCCGAGTGTATTGCGCAGGTCGTCGTTTTCAAAAATTACGTGTACATTTTTAAAAGAGTGATCATATTGCGTCATCGTGGTATAATCCAGCTGCAGCTGGTGCATGTCTTGTTCGGGTATATCCTGCTGCGTCAATACCTCTGTTATCTCCCGGCAACGATCAGTCCGGAAGTTGAAACATATCGCTGAATCACCGTCCTGGATACGGGCGATGGGCTTATTATCATTTCCTGTAATCACTACCGGCAATATGAATTCGTCCGTGGTATTGGCGGCATAGGAGTCGGTCACCGCTTTGAGTGCATTGGTCGCTGTTTGTCCCTGTCCCTTTACCATGGCATCGTAGGCAAGTTTTACGCGTTCCCAGCGCTTATCGCGGTCCATCGCGTAATAGCGGCCGCTCACGGTAGCAATTTTTCCCACGGCGCCGTCGAGGTGCTTTTGGAGGGTGGTCAGGTAGCCCAGTCCACTTTTCGGGTCGGTATCGCGACCATCCGTGAAAGCATGAATGAATACGTCCGTCAGTCCTTCTTTTTTGCACACATCGGTGATGGCCATCAGGTGCCGGGTATGTGAGTGCACACCGCCATCGCTTACAAGTCCCAGCAGGTGCAGGGGCTTACCGGCTGCTTTAGCCCGGCGGATAGCACCAAGCAACACTGGATTGCTGGCAAATGCCCCATCGCGGATGGCTACGTTGATGCGCTGAAGTTCCTGGTAAACGATGCGGCCGGCGCCGAGGTTGAGGTGTCCGACTTCGCTGTTGCCCATCTGGCCATCGGGCAAGCCAACGGCCTCTCCGCAGGTTACCAGGGTTGTATGAGGATATTGCTGATATAAACTACTTACAAAAGGGGTATTTGCGTTCTGGATGGCATCGGCTGATTTTTTCTGTCCTAAACCCCAGCCGTCCATAATGACCAGGATAACTTTTTTCTTTTCCATGGGCTAAAACTACTGATTTTACCCAGAACCGGGGGTGGCCAGCCCGCCGCCCACTCATCAATCTTCGATTTTTAGCCCTAAAACCCAAGTTGGCATATTTTTAGTGCATTTTAATCGCCGATCTATCCGCACCTTCTGAAAACAGGAACTAAACTCCAGCCTTGAAGAACTAAAGGGATTATTATGAAACGCTTTTGGTGGCTTGCATCTTTGGTATGCGCCCTATTTTTTACTTCCTACAAGCCTGCTGCTTATGGTACCGGAGTGGAGATTGAAGATGTGGTGGGTGCATTGAAATCCGGAAACGCCAATCAGTTGTCGCGCTATTTCGATACCCGTGTTGATATTACCCTCCCCGAGAAAAGCGATAATTATAGCCGTGCCCAGGCCGAAATGATTATCCGTGACTTTTTTAGTAACAATTCCGTACAAAATTTTGAAATCAAATACAAGGGTGATAATAATGGTTCGCGTTTTTGTATCGGAACCCTGAGAACACGGAACGGAGATTACAGGACCCGGTTGTACATGAAGCAGAGAGACAACCGCCAGGTGTTACAGGAGATCGCTTTTCAGAATGCAGACTAACTATCAATAACCGCCACTCATAATACATTGCCTCAATGAAAGACCTGCCAGGTCCGCCAAAAGCGGGCCTTTTTTGTTGCCAGCAACGATAGCCAATATCTTTGCCGGATGTACAGTTTCAATGAACAACTGATCAAGCTCGTAAATGCTGCGCTGGAAGAAGACAGGGGAGATGGCGATCATTCAACGCTTTGCTGTATCCCGGCCGGGGCCATTGGAAAAGCAGTGCTGCGGATCAAACAGGATGGTATCCTTGCCGGGGTGGCAGTAGCTGAAAAAATCTTTCGCCAGTTAACCCCCTCCCTGGATTTTACGGCTCACAAAAGCGATGGCGAACAGATGCAGTCCGGTGAAACTGCTTTTGAAGCTACAGCGCCGGTGCATGTACTATTGCTCGCGGAGCGGCTGGTGCTTAACTGTATGCAACGCATGAGCGGGATCGCCACGCTTACCAGGACTTATACCGACAAGTTGCAGGGCTATTCGACGAAAATCCTGGATACCCGTAAAACCACGCCCAATTTCCGCCTGCTGGAGAAAGAAGCGGTGCGTATTGGCGGGGGAATGAATCACCGTATGGGCCTGTACGACATGATCATGCTGAAAGATAACCATATTGATTTCTGTGGTGGTATTGCACAGGCGCTGGAGCGGGCGCAGGCTTATGTACAGGAAGTAAAGCCGGCACTGAAAATTGAGGTGGAGACCCGTAGCCTGGAAGATGTAAAGAAGGTGTTAG
>JAGWTK010000253.1 GCA_028876035.1 Bacteroidota bacterium | reverse complement strand
ATAGAGATTATTCTGAATGCTGCTGTTGGTGGCGGCGGTTTTTAAATTGGTCAGATCGGCGGTAAGACCGAGGTCAAAAGCAAATTCATCACCGAATGTCTTTGTCAGCGGAAGGTTAAGTACCGAATTGGTTTCAGTCGACTTCCCGATAAAGTTATTATTGCTGAACACGTCTACCTTCAGGTTAGGGTTGTACGTAAGCCCGAATTCCGTCGCTTCAAGGTTGCGCAGCCCAATCCTGCCACCAAAAGTCTGGAATCGCTGGCGAAGGTAATCCTTGGTAAACGTGAGGGTCGTTGGCTGGAAGCCATAGAAAAAATAATCCTCACTTTTGAAACCAACGCCACCATTCCATTCCAGGTTAGTAGCGGTACGAACTGTACCAGCCAGGGATACCGCTGTATAGTTGTTCTTTTGAAAAGGAAGTTTCCCTTTGGAAGTATATCCTTTTGCAAAGGCATTGAAAAAAGAGTGTTGTCCGTCGCCAAAACTAAAGCCGGCCTGGGCATAGGGGATGTGTACGCTTCCCACGCCCACTTTAATATAGTTGCTGTATTTCCAGGCATTCACCGAGTCAATCTGCAATGCCACGGGTTTAAGGGGTGCTGGCAGGTAACCGAGCAGCAGGTTTTGCTGGGGGATAGTATAATTGAGCCTGGGCCTCGACGAATCTATCGCCGGTGAAGCCGCGTTAAAATTGATTTTTACTGCTTCGCGCAATACCGGTTTGAAAGATGAAGTAATATCGATCATTTTTTTCTTGCCGATGCTATCCTGTGCCGATACAAACTGGGCCGCGGACACTGCAACGAGCGCCATGACAAGGAATTTGCTGTACGGGAATTGCTTCATACGGGGTATGCTGTTTGAATAATCGTAAATGGTTTATTGTGCGCCTGCTTTACCACTGGCTTTTTCCTCTTCACTTACTTCTGTGAGCTTGCGCTGGGCCGTTTCTTTGAATTCAGGCTGACTGGCATTGTCAACGATACTTTGGAAAGTAGCTTTGGCATTGAAATAGTCCTTCTCTTTGAAATAGATATCACCCAGGAGTAGATAGGCCTTTGTCACCCAATCAGCGTAAGATCCGGATTTATTAATGACTTCAAAAGCGGCTTTCTCTGCCTCTTTCAGTTTGTTCTGCTGGTACAAACAGTTGGCAATTTCATACCTGGCTTCTGCACCATAGCCAGATTTATTGAGACCAGCCGCGGTTCTGAAATAAGAGATAGCCAAATCACATTGATTGGAAGATTGGGCCGATTTGGCAAGTACCATATTGGCCAATACTTTGTCGTCGGTACTGCTGCCTTTTTGATTGAGTAAATCTTTCGAGTTCTCGGCAGCTTCGTTCCATTTCTTCAGCTCATACTGACTGCGCAATAAACCCCGCATTGCTTCCAGTTTATTTTCCTGGCTCGAAGCAAACTCTTTTAATTTCCCGAAATATTTCTCCGATTTGTCGTAGTTCTTCAGGTCAAAGAAATTGAGGCGTGCTGCAAGCAACAACGATTTCTCCCCAAATTTATTCGGTACCCGGTCGGCCACCGCCTCATACGACTCGGCAGCCTTGGCCCAGTTCTTCTGGTTATAATAAATTTCTGCTTTGTAATACTGCGCTTCCACCGCATTCCGTCCGTTCGGGAATTTGGAGAGATAATTATCGAACCTCGTGAGCGCACTGCTGAAGTTGCCGTCATTAAACTGTACTTCCGCTTCCGCGTAGGCCAGCGAATCTTCCTGTGTTTCTGAAATATCCATACCCAGTCCGCGGGCAAAGCTTACGTACTCGCTGCTGCGGCCGTCTTCAATATAAATCACCTTTGCATTGTCCAACCCTTCTTCTGCTTCGGGCGAATTGGGATACTGCTTCAGCAGGGCATTGTATTGGTTAAGCGCTTCTTTGTTGTTGTTGAGATTGTAGTACGCGATACCCAGTCGAAGCAATGCGCGGGGCTTCAGTGATTCGTTGGAAGTATTGCTGACTACTTTTTTCAGGAAAGGAATGGATTCCCGGTACTTCTCATCCGAAAGATAGGTAGTAGCGATCTCAAGATTGGCATCGGGACCCAGTGAGGATGAGGGATAGACCCTTTCAATTGTTTGCAGGAGTTTGATTTTATCGGCACCGCTTTTCACACCGGCTACCATCGACTTTTGAAAGAGTGCATAATCACTTGCCGGCCAGGAATAGCTCAGCACTTTATCATACATGGCCAGTGCTTTCGTAAAGTCACGGTTCATATAATAACAATCGGCAGCGCGCACATAGGCATCCTGCTCGATTGGTGAAGCATTTATTTTGGGCGTACCCGGTGCCACCTGCTCGAAATAAGTCAGGGCCTGTTTGTAATTCTCGCGTTTCAGGAATGCATATCCCAGGTTGTATTTTGCATTGGTTGGATTTACCTCGCCGTTTGCATCGCCCGATTTCAGGTAGTCGAAATAGTAACGGATGGCATCATCGATCTTGTTCAACCGATATGCAATTTCCCCTTTCCAGAAATTGATATACGGCAACACTTCGGTATTATCGGGTGCTTTCAGCGCTTTATCCAGCAGTTCATTAGCGCCAACCAGCAATCCGTCATTTACCAGCTCCGTAGCGCGGCCGTACAGTACTTTTGCATACTGCTTTTTCACACTCGGAGAAGGATTCTTCATTCCTTCAATTAACGAAAGGGCTTCTTTATAGCTGTTGCTGTTGGCCAGCACCCCTACCAATAGTTCTTTTGCTTCCGCGGCATATGCCGAAGAAGGATAATCAGCCAGGAATTTTTTTAGTTCATTGAGTGCTATATCCTGGTAACCCAGTTCGTACGACAGCTTTGCATAGTTGAACAGTGAAATCTCTCTTTGTGCGGGATTACTGCTGTTGGAAGCGCAAAAAAGAAAGGCATTGCGGGCGTTGCTTTTCTGGTTTGTTTTCAGGTAGGCATCACCCAGCAGGTACATGGCATTTTGTGAAAGCGAATCTTCTTTACCCGACAACTGTTTGAAACCGTCGATGGCTTTGGTATAGTTGCCGGTTTGGTAGTATGTAAACGCAAGTTCGTAGGTGTCTTCGCGGCGGAGTTTCTTTTGAGACGAGGATGCGTAGTTTTCTAGGTAAGGCTGTGCTTTTGCATATTCCTTTTTCTCAAAATAAGCGTGACCAATCAGCTGCCGGAGCTGCGCATCGTACACCTGTCCGCCCCTTTTCAATCTTGTCTCCGCATATTCCAGCGCCTTATCCTTGTCGCCATTGTTATACATAATCGTGGCGATATAAAAAGGAACTACTTTCTCATAACGGGGATCTGTTTCCGTAATCTTAAATGCCTCCTGCGCATCGCGGAATTTGCCATTATTAAAAGCAATAAAACCGTAGTAATAATTAGCATCGCTGTAATTAGGGTCCTTTGGATTCCGGCGGATGGCATCCAGCAATGGCATCGCTTTATCGAACCGTTGCAGGTTAAAATAAGCATACCCCTGGTGGAACTTCATGTCGGCAATCTCCCGGTTACTCAGGTGATCGACACTGGTTCGTTCGTAACAGGTAACCGCTTCCAGAAAATTTTTCTTCCTGAAATAATATTCACCCAGGTGAAAATTCATCATCTGCACCCGGGAAATATTGTCTTCCTTTTCGATATAGTCTCTTGCCTGGCCGGCGGCGGCTGATTCATTCTGCTTCAGCGCACAAACAATAGTATAGTACTTAATCTCCTGGTAACTGATCGCATTGTCTGTTTTGTCAGCTGCACGAAGCGACTGGCTCAATTCTTTGAAAAGCGGGTAAGCAAGACTGTAATCGCCGCTCTGGTAGTATTCTTTGGCTTCCCTGAGTGTTGTCTGCGGGTCGGCGATGTACCGGGTTTGCTGAGCACCGGCAGTGAAGGATAGAATTGCGCCGAGTGCGGTATACAAAAATTTCTTCATGAGACGAAAGAGTTGCAGGGTTTACAACGCGCTAAAGTTTCTAATTATTTCTACGCAATCCAAACATCGTTCCAAACAACTGTGGATAAGTACAAGGATTAACATTTCCTTCTGTTTCGCTGCTGCATACTACTTTTGAACAAACAGTTTGCATCAATGAAAAAACTTCTTTCAGTATCCTATTCTGCATGGGCATTCAATATTGCCATGTTGTTGTTAAGGCTGGGCGCCGGGGCACTCATGATACCACATGGCTATGACAAGCTGGTACATTTCGCCGAACGCAAAAACAACTTTATCAGTTTCCTTGGTATGGGCAGTACTTTATCACTCACGCTCGACATATTTGCGGAGTTTTTCTGCGCTAGTTTTATCATACTCGGACTGTTTACACGATTCGCTGCCTTGCCGCTTGTTATCGCGATGTCCGTCGCACTGTTCAAAGCAGGCAACGGCGACTTCTTTGGCAAAGGTGCCGACGCTGCCCTGTTCTTATCCTGCTACTGCGCCCTCCTGCTATGCGGTCCCGGCGATATCAGCGCAGACAGGATTATTAACAAATAATTTTCAAAACCGGATCCCAAATCTACTGCCATCATGTTCGAATCGTCTACACAGGTCAGGGTGCGTTACGCAGAAACGGATCAGATGAACGTGGTATACCACGGTAACTATGCCCAATATTTCGAAGTGTCGCGTGCCGAAGCAATCCGAAAACTTGGATTTTCGTACAAAGACATGGAGAAAATGGGTACCTATATGCCCATTGTAGAGCTGCATTGCAAATACCTCCGGCCGGCGCATTACGACGATCTGCTAACAGTAAAAGCAGTGTTGCGGGAACTACCAGCCGACCACCGGATCGTATTTGAACAGGAAGTGCACAACGAAGCAGGCCAGCTACTCTGCATCGGAAAAGTGGTTTTATATTTTATCGATGCCGCCACCAGACAAAAGACCGGCATGCCTGAACAACTGCGCGCTACACTCAGGCCATTTTTTGAAGAAGCCTGAGCGGCAGAACCACCCGCTTTGCTGTAAATTTGCAGTATGGCACAGAGGGACTACTACGAGATTTTGGGACTGGGCCGGTCAGCCAGTGCAGATGAGATCCGCAAAGCTTATCGCAAACTGGCAAGGCAGCACCATCCTGATCTAAATCCAAACGACAAAGCGGCGCACCAACGCTTCCAGGAAATCAATGAGGCCAACGAGGTTTTGAGTGACCCCGAAAAAAGAAAGAAATACGATCAATACGGAAAAGACTGGCAACACGCGGAGGAATTTGAAAAAGCCAGGCAGTCGGGTCAGCAACGCAGTACCTATTCTGCCGGCAGCACCGGCGGAGCAGGTTTTGAAGACGAAGATTTTTCCTCCTTTTTCTCTTCTATGTTCGGCGGAAGGACTGGTGGTGCAAGAAATGCTTTTCGGGGGCAGGATTACCAGGCAGAATTAACCCTCACCCTTCGCGAAGCATTCACCAGTCACCAGCAGGTATTAACCGTGAATGGGAAAAACATCCGCATTACGATCCCGGCCGGAGTAGAGAACGGGCAGGTTATAAAACTCAGGGGACATGGCGCACCCGGCACCAACGGCGGACCAGCAGGTGATTTGTACATAACCTTTCATATCGGTAACGAACCACGGCTCAAACGTGCAGGCAATGATCTGTATGCCGATGCCAGTATCGACCTGTATACGGCGGTACTGGGCGGCGAAACAACGATTGAAAGTCTGTCTGGCAAACTGAAAGTAAAAGTTCCGGCAGGAACACAGCCTGGCAGCAAGCTCAGGTTAAAAGGAAAGGGTTTCCCGGTGTATAAAAAAGAAAATGAAACAGGTGATTTGTTTGTGGTATTCAATGTTGAAATACCTGCCCGATTAACCGATCAGCAGAAAGAACTTTTTCGTCAACTCGCAGCACTAAAATAAAATGCCATGGAAGAACAAGACCTGATACCGGTTGCTGTATTTTGTGAACAACACGCGGTGGAGCTGTCGTTTGTAGAGCATATCGAGGCGTACGGACTTGTGCCAATCACCACCGTGCAGGAG
>JAGWTK010000252.1 GCA_028876035.1 Bacteroidota bacterium | reverse complement strand
GAAGAACCTCCACACTCCCGTCGTTATTCGCGAGCAAAACAATATCCGCCATCTGCACAAACAAGCCCGTTTCAACGACACCAGGAATTAGGTGTAATTGACTATTAAGTGATGCAGGATCGGGAATGGATTTGAAATGACAATCTATGATGTAGTGACCATGATCGGTAACGAAAGGTTTGTGTTTCTTCCGAAGATTTACCTGTGCCTTCCACGCCTGCTCCAACCGGTGTTTTACCTGTTTCCATCCATAGGGCACCACTTCTACCGGCAATGGGAAAGCGCCCAATGTACTTACTTTCTTTTCTGCCCCGGCAATGATGCAGTATTTTTTTGAAGCCGCAGCTACCATCTTTTCCTGCAGCAGCGCTCCGCCCCCACCCTTGATCAGGTTAAGCGATGTATCCATTTCATCCGCCCCATCTATCGTAATATCGATAGCATCTATTTCGTTGAGCTCTTTAAGCACGATACCCAATGAACGCGCGTGTTCCGCCGTTTCTTTGGAAGTGGGCACACAAATACAGGTAAATCCATTCTTTACTTTTTCACCAAGTGCTTCCACCAGCCACCAGGCCGTAGTGCCGGTACCAATCCCGATAGTCATGCCGGATTGAACATAGTCCAGTGCAGCCACCGCCACCCGTTTTTTTATTTCGTCTTTAGTAAGCATGTGCAGGTTTGTCGGCACAATTTAGGCCGAAATCCTGCCGCCCGATCTGTCGTGCCATTAAAAAAGGCCGGTTGCATACCGGCCTTCATAAAGAAAAAACATCGCAGTACTATTTCAGCTTCTTTACCTGGTCATTGTAATAAGTGATCGTTTGCAGCACCGAGGGCAGGTTCGATGGCTGATCTTCTGCATCGCGTTCGATATAAATATAGCCATCAAAGTTTTGCTTTTTCAGCTCGGCAAATACCGCGGGGAAATCAACAACGCCTGTTCCTACCGGCACATCTTTCAAAGCAGGATCGTTGTAAGCGGCGATATCCTTCAGGTGGATAACAAGAATATGTCCGGCCAGTTTCTTCACCGCATCTACCGGGTTGATACCGCTTTTGGGCCAGTGACCGAGGTCGGCACAAACGCCAAAATTGGGATGCCCTTTTAATGCCATCAGGGTTGTATCCGGGTTCCAGTAATGGCTCACGCCTTTCCAATGTTCGTGAATAGCCACTTTAACGCCATACACACCCGCCAGGCTATCGATGCCGTCCCAAAGGTTCAACGCGGGTTCGCCGGTAACGTATTTCACGCCGAGCTGTTGCGCAATTTTAAATTGCTTTTCCCAGGTACCAATAGTAGTATCACCCACTATATAAATGGTCTCCAGTTTCATGCCTTTGGCGGCAATCATCGACTTGAATTTTTCTACACCTGCGGGCGATAGTTGCAACAGGGCTGAATCATTAAACGCCGGACCCGTTTTTGTGAATGTATTCGGTTCGATATACTGCAGGTGAGCACTGTCTACCTTGTTCAACCCGTCCACAAACGGAAATGTATGGAAGGTCCACATCGCAATCCCGAATTTCCAGTCTTTGGCAGGATCGATACTGGCTGTTTTCGTTGTATCGGCAGCAGCGTCGGCGGCAGGTGCCGCACTGTTGTTGCAACCGGTTACGAACAGTGCAACCGCAAATAGCAAGGCAATCGATTTGTACATGTTGAATATTTTATGTCAAGATAACAATTATTGGACAGAGCTGTAAGTTCGAAGTTTTAAGTTTTAAGTTTTAAGTTTTAAGTTCTAAGTTCTAAGTACTGGCGCGGACAACATACATCCGGACATCTAAAAATCAATAAATCTTAAATGGATTCTTTTGGGAGAATCACCACCCCTTTCAGGAGATGGCGGCAGAAGGAAACAGGTGGTTTGCAACGGGCCCTTAATTTGCAGCTGATAAACAACAAACCATACAATATGTCAAAGCAGAACTACCGTAACCACGTCCGCTATTACATACCCCATCACCTGGTATTCTATCCGATCATTCTTTTTATGCTGGTCTTTTGCATCAGGGCGTGGTGGAAAGGCGAACCCCACGATAGCCAATGGCTGATGATGGCAGGACTCTGCTTTATGCTGGGTTTTCTTTCCTTTATGGTACGACAGCATTACGGGTTGGGCAACCAGAACCGGATCGTTCGGCTGGAAATGCGGTTGCGTTATTACCAGCTGACCGGCGAAAGACTCGAACCCCTGGAAGAGCACCTGGGCTTTGGACGAATCGCGGCCCTCCGCTTCGCCAGCGATGCCGAGCTGCCCGCATTGCTGCAACGGGCGTTGAAAGAAGACTTGTCGGCCGACGCTATCAAGCGGGCTGTGACCGACTGGCAGGCCGATGAGATGCGTCGCTAAGCCTTGGCCAAACGCCTCGTAAACAGTACCTTTATGGCCCTTTGTACAGGCGAAACCATTACAAAAAAGCAGTATGACCGAACTTAAAAAGGAAGAAGAAAAATCGCTCAATTTCCTCGAAGAGATAGTGGAAGCCGATTTGCAGTCGGGCAAATACAAATCCATCCTTACCCGTTTTCCGCCGGAGCCCAATGGCTACCTGCACATAGGCCACGCCAAAAGCATCTGCCTCAACTTTGGCCTTGCGTTGAAATATGGAGGCAAAACCAATCTTCGCTTCGACGATACCAATCCTGTTACCGAAGAAACAGAATATGTTGAAAGCATCAAAGGCGATGTACAATGGCTGGGGTTTAACTGGGCCAATGAGTTCTATGCGTCTGACTATTTCGAGCAACTGTATGCATTTGCCGTGCAGCTGATCAAAAAAGGATTGGCGTATGTAGATGATAGCAGCAGTGAAGCCATTGCCGCGGAAAAAGGGACGCCGACGACACCTGGCAAACGCAACCAATACGCCGACCGCAGCATTGAAGAAAACCTGCGTTTGTTTGAAGAGATGCGCGCCGGTAAATACAAAGACGGTGAAAAAGTATTGCGGGCAAAAATCGATATGGCTTCGCCCAATATGCACCTGCGCGACCCGTTGCTCTACCGCATCAAACATGCGCACCACCACCGCACCGGTGACGCCTGGTGTATCTACCCCATGTATGACTTCGCCCACGGGCAAAGCGATTCCATCGAAAATATTACGCATTCGATCTGTACGCTGGAATTTATACCGCACCGGCCATTGTATGACTGGTGCATAGAAAACCTCGGCATATTTCCCTCAAAACAATACGAATTCGCCCGACTCAACCTCACCTATACGGTGATGAGTAAACGAAAATTGCTGCAATTGGTCAACGAAAAGCATGTAACTGGCTGGGATGATCCCCGCATGCCCACCATCAGTGGTATGCGCCGCCGGGGTTACCCTGCTTCCAGCATCCGCGAATTCTGCGACCGCATCGGCGTAGCCAAACGCGAGAACCTGATCGATGTAGGCTTACTGGAATTTTTTGTCAGAGAAACGCTCAACAAAGAATCCCTGCGCCGGATGGTGGTGTTCGATCCGCTGAAGATAGTGATCACCAACTACCCTGAAGGACAAACCGAAATGCTGCCCAGTGAAAACAACCCCGAAGATCCAGCTGCAACGCAACGTGATATCCCGTTCTCACGGGAATTGTATGTAGAGCGGGAAGATTTCATGGAGCATCCGCCCAGGAAATATTTCCGCCTTGCACCCGGACAAAAAGTTCGTTTGAAGAGTGCTTACATTATCCAGTGCGACGAGGTTATAAAAAACCCGGATGGGACTGTTGCAGAACTTCATTGTTCTTATATACCCGAAAGCAAAAGCGGTGCAGACACTTCTGGTTTGAAAGTACAGGGCACACTGCATTGGGTGAGCATTC
Source organism: Bacteroidota bacterium (assembly GCA_028876035.1). Lineage (GTDB taxonomy): Bacteria > Bacteroidota > Bacteroidia > Chitinophagales > Chitinophagaceae > JACMLD01. The sequence goes on along the minus strand of JAGWTK010000252.1, from coordinate 2,193 downwards.
CACATGCCATTGGCTGCGAAGTGCGTATCTATGATCGCTTGTTCAAAGTAGAAAATCCCGCCGTGGAAGAGGGAGATTTCAAAGATTATATCAATGACGGCTCACTGCATGTGATTGAGCACGCTTACGCAGAACCCGCCCTTCGCAACGCAAAATTTGAAGAACGCTACCAGTTTTTGCGCAAAGGGTATTTCTGTCTCGATAAAGAAAGCAACGAAGAAAAAATGATCTTCAACCGCACGGTATCGCTGAAAGATGCCTGGGCAAAAGAACAGAAGAAACAACCCTAACCAAGGATGTTAAAGGTAGAAAGGCTGCACAATGCGGCCTTTTTTTATGCATTTTGCTTACGACCGGCTACCAGAATCACAACGCCGGCGACAATAGCAACACCGCCCGCATAAACCGGCCAACCCACCCAATGGTTTTCTTTTTTATTGACTTCAACCGGGCCGATATCGACCACCTTCTTTTCGGTTTGAAGGTTAAAGCCGCGGAAAAGAATCATTACAATACCAAGGACAATCAAAATAACAGCAATGGTGCGCATAGAGGATGTTTTGAGCAAGAAAACAAAGGGCGTACCACGCGGAAAGTTGACTGTAAACGCATTTTTAAGGGGAAAAACTGCCCCTGAACGGGACAAAAATCCAGCTGCCGGACTGGTCAAAACGGGTATTATCGCCAGTTTTTGTCCATTCGTCGACAGAAAATTGTTAAAAACCGAATTAATTTAGAATTGGCCCAACGGTTTATCATCTTTGTATCAGCAAAACGGTACTGTCCAATCCGCTGAAAAACGAAAGGTCCAATCTCCACCGGTAGTTAAACAATAGCCATACATCCGAATCCAATCCTCTGCAAAGCTTCTCGTCGAACCCTTTAAAGAAATTCCATTCCTTCGAAATTCCGGTTGTTTTGAATTCAGCTAAACCTCTATCCTTTGTCTGAAAAAACCTCCTTATCCTGTAGAAGACCATGTTCGTACTCAGAAAGCAAGCGACTGTGCGATCTAAAGAAATTCTGAGCCTATAGTAAAAAGTCCCGGTCAACGCCGGGACTTTCTTTTTTCAATCTCTTATTGCCATCAGAATCCTTTTTTCGACGGCTTACCAAAATTGGCTTTAGCAGCCGGGTAATCGAAAACAATATTGCAAAACGCTTTTACGCCCACATCGAGCTGGCTATCGTCGATATAAAAATCCGGTGTATGGTGCCCCGGCGCTTTGGATGGATCGCCACCCCTGGGCATTCCACCCAGGTTAAAAAAGAATGCAGGGGTTTTGGTACCGAAAAAAGAAAAGTCTTCGGCGCCTGTTGTCCAGGATTCAGTCGCAATCTTACCCGGACCCGCAGCCCTCGCCAGGGAAGGAACCATCATCGCTACCAATGAAGAATCATTAAAAGTGACCAGTGTTTTCGTATCAATTGACACCTCTACTTTGGCGCCATTGGCAGAAGCAATGTCTTCGGCCATTTTTTTGATCCGGCGATGAACATCTTTCTGCATATCTGAATCAAGGGTGCGGATCGTACCCTCCAGCAGCGCTTCCTCCGGAATAATGTTCGAACGTACACCGCTATGAAATTTTCCCACGGTGATCACCACGGGCGCCTTTACGATATTCTCCTGCCGGCTTACAATGGTTTGCAGTCCGTTGATGATTTGTGTAGCGGTAACAATAGGGTCCACACTGCCCCAGGGCTGTGAGCCATGTGCCTGTTTACCTTTTACTTTGATGGTAAACCAATCGCTGCTGGCCATAAATGAACCCTGCTTATAACGAATATTCCCTGTTTCGGTTTGTGAAGAAATATGCAAACCAAATACGGCATCAACAGTTGGATTGTCCATCACGCCTTCTTTTATCATTAACGGTGCACCACCTTCTTCATCGCCGGGCGGCCCCTCTTCTGCGGGTTGAAAGATAAACTTAACGGTGCCTGCGATATCCTTGCGCATGGCCGCCAACACTTCCGCTGTGCCCATCAGGATGGCCACATGGCTATCGTGTCCGCAGGCATGCATCACCGGCACTTTTTGTCCGTTGTAATCGGCAGAGTCTTTTGAGGAAAATGGAAGATTAACTCTTTCATACACCGGCAATGCATCCATATCAGCGCGCAGCGCAATTACCGGTCCAGGCTTAGCTCCTTTGAGAATGCCGAGCACGCCTGTTTTACCAACGCCGG
>JAGWTK010000251.1 GCA_028876035.1 Bacteroidota bacterium | reverse complement strand
ATCATAAATGGCTGCATACTGTTGGTGTTATAGCTATAAATGTACAGCCAGTGGTTCAAAAGCAGGCAGGCTATTTCCGGCAAATCGGGGTATAGTTGCGACAGATACAACGCAGCTTTATTGGCCGACCACCCGTTTGTCGGTCGCTACCCATTGTGCATAAATGAGCAATGCTCCAACGATCATCAGGTTACGGAAAATATTGAGCGCGTCGTTTTCCGAGTGTGCAGCCCTGGGCAGGTGAACCATGAATATTATCAAAAGAACATACACTGCCATCAACAGCGCGGCGAGTTTGTCGAATTTTCTGATCAGGCAACTTACGATGAAAGCGAGTATCAGCACACCGGTCAGGTAATTCCAGAACAGGGGCGCGGGTAGCCAGGCAGGTACAAAGCTGGCACCCACTGCAGGTTTGCCAAAATGCAGTGCGACATACAACAAGAAGGAGAGTGGGAAAAGATAACGGCCTAAAGGGAGAATGCGTTGCATGGTTTTGGTTTTAATGGTTAGGAAAAGGAATAAGCGGACGAATTTCTACCGAACTGTGCGGGTATTTGAGGATAGGGCAAGACTTGCTCCACACCGCTACTTCCTCCATATTGTTGGCCCGGCAGATAAGGAAACCAGCGACCAATACCTGGTTATTTTCTTTGTGCGGCTGGCCCGGAATAATTTGTCCGTCCCGAACAATCGTCGCCTCATACCGTATCGGTGCAGTGCTTACCAACTTGCCCTGCAGGGCAATCTGCCCAATCCATGCTTTCCACAGGGGAAGGTCATTGGCCATGTCCTGGCTACTGCTGATATAGCCGTTGTCGGCGCTGGCATTGCGAAATAATAGCAGGTACTCTGTCATCTTTTTCATTTTTAAGTTTGAATGATGACATAAAATTCGTCGAGCCTTAGTTTTTCAGCGATGACAAAAGTCTACATTTTATATTTTGGCTTTGAGGCGGCTAAAGACGTCTTTATGAATGCCGAGGTAAGAAGCGATGAGTTTGCTGGAGAACCGTGTCATAAGGCCGGGACGATTGTCCATTAACCAGCGTATCCTTTCAAGTGCTGAGAGCGCAACAAAGCTGTTGATGCGGTAGACGGAATTGGCATAAGATGCTTCAAGAATCTGGCGATATACCTTATCGAATTGCGGCACTTTCTCCATCATCTCCTGGAAGCCCTGTCGGTCAATGGCAATCAATTGGACAGGTTCAATGGCGCGGATGTTCTCCGATGAAGGCTGCTGTTTTCCAAAACTCATCAGCTCGCTGCACCAGTTGTCTTCGACAATGATGTCACGGGTAGTTTCATTCATATCCTGGTCATGCACGAATACCTGCAATGCACCGCTGCAAATGAAGTAAACGTAACGGCATGTTTCGCCTTCGCGCAGGATGATTTCATTGCGTTTGTATTGCAGTGGAATGAATTTCGAGAGTACGAGTTCGAGGTTGTCGATGTCCTTTCCAAGCCTTAATACAATGTGATCGCGGAGATTCGTCGTCATGCACGCTTCGTTTGGGGGTTCTTTTGGTTTAGCTATCTGTTCAGGACAGCAGGATGTCCAGGGCAAGGTTCAACCTAACAGGTATTTGTTGGGAATGTTCGGAGCAGTATACTCCATCCCATATTTTGCCTGGAGCAGCATTGAGACTATGCTGTATACATTTTCTTCTGTTCGCTGGAACTGCCGCAACAATCCCATCATCGCATAGCTGATGGGGTTAACTGCAGGTACAAATGTTTCCCAGTCGTAGCCCTTACCCCAAATAATTCCTTTGACGGCAAAATCAAGATCCGCATGGTGGCTCAGCAGCAACCTTAGTACACCTGCGCTTTTATTCGCATCCTGGTTAACGGTATGGAAGATGGGTGTTTGTCCGCCAAACCCGTTCTCATCAATGCCAGCTTTGGCATCGATGCCTGCACCGGCTTCGATGAGGATGTGTGCACAGGCAAGCTGATTGTATTCCGCACAAATATGCAGTAATGAACATTCATACAAAGGAGTGAATGTACATTGAAGCGTGTACCTTTTTTTTAGCAACGATGGGTCTGCATTCAGTATCGCTTCAAGTGCAGTCGCATCATCCTGCAGTACAGCCAGTAATGCTTTATCGCTGAATTCAACGCCATGGTCAACAAATACTTTGATGCATGCGCTGAACCTGGGACCGCGTGTGTACATGTTGATCAATGAATAAATCAAGGGTTGTCCGGCAACGGTAAGGTTTGGATCGATGCCATTGCGAAAACTTTCCCCAATCTGGTCGGGCGAATGTGACTCAAATGCGAGCAATAATTTTTGGAGCTGATCCATTCTGTTTTGAAGGTACAATGATTTATCCCGCGGATAGCGATTTGTTCCAGCCATCTCAATTCTCCTCGGCATATACCAGATGCCAAATACCAGGTAGCAGATACTGGATTCCGCTCACTGCCGGTAATGATTCGCCCTGATATTATCAGCTGCCAGGGAAACGGTTTCTGCAATTCGATTCGCACGTGTCTCCGGTTTCTTTGCATTCAGGATCCATTCGAGGATAATTCGTTTCGACGAAGGCGGAAACTTGTCGAAGTGGGAGCGGGCTGTTTTGTTTTTATTCAATGCTGCCTCCAGGTCAGGGGGCACGACAGACGACTGGACTTGTTCCAGGGCGGTCCAGCTGCCTGTCTTTTTCGCATGTGTGATAGCTGCCTGTCCGGCTGGCTGCATCCGTCCCTGCGCAATCATTTTTTCAGCGCGTGCCCGGTTGGCTTTGCTCCAGTTGCTTTTGGGTTTCCGCTTTGCAAAGAACTGGTATTTGCTTTCTTCATCTCTTTTATGCGCGATGCTGTCGATCCATCCAAAACAAATGGCTTCCTCTACGGCTTCATCATAATAAACGGTTTTGGTCGCGCTGGTTTTATGGTAGATGATTAGCCAAACGGCTGTTTCCTGCTCGTGGTTTTTTTCGAGCCAGCGTCGCCAGGCCGCACGATCACGTGCCTGAAAGGTTTTTGTGTTGTTGTGTAGTTCCATTACCAGGAAAGGGGTTGACCGTCTCTGAAGAAACCGCCGCTTGGACCGTCATCGGCAAGGGTCGCTGCCCACACAATTCCTTTTGCAGCTTCTGCAATGCGCCTCATGTCCCTATCGGGGGCTAATGTTGAACGACGGAATCGCTGCATTGCATCAGCTTTACAAAATCTTTCGCGAATTTTTCAGCACCGTCTCAAAGGGCCATGATTAATTCCGTCTCCAGTTTCGATTCATCTTTTGTCCAGTGTCCATAAATTTCGATATAGGGAGCTATTACTGTAAGACCTTTCGCCAGCAGCTCCGACCGCATGGCGGCTCCGGTTTGACCAATCTGTTGATAGGATCCAACATGTTTGCAATAAGCGTATCGGCCCAGATGAACCTTATAGCGTTCAAGTAAATCAGAAGTTTGTTCGCCCATGGGAAGCACGCCTGCAAATACAAAGTTTTGCGCTGCATACACCCAGATGTTCTTGCCTTCGTTTGCGATATTGTTTTCTTTTAAAACCGGCCACATCTTGCCACTCAGGCGCAACGCAGTTTGAACATAGTCATTCGCGGCGGCGGTCGCACCAAAGCCGATGATGGCAAGCTCCAGTGGTTCTTCGATGATGCGTAGTTCCATTTTGAGTGAATTCATTATTATGGTAATATCGTTTTTTGCGGAACCTGTAACCTGTTATCACGCGAAGACAGCGCTGGTAATTTTACTTTTTTTATCGTTCTTCAAGCAAGTCGTTAATCGTTCATCGCTCCGGATAAAAACAGTATGGCTGTCAGCAAAGCCTTTGTTGCGCGCATTAGCCTGGTCAATCCCTCCGGGAAACTTTGCTTTGAGATTAAGCTTCACCCTGCAAGATGCTCACGTTAAAGTGTATGGTGAAGCTGAGCAATCACTGTTACTAATGTAGTTTATTTTCACCCACAGTGCGTCTTTTGTGCATGGGCTGGCCGGTGACTGTTCCCGGCATGTGCCGGCTTAGCCCTGTATTAGAACCGAACGCGTATTGTATCGATAACGAACACCGGCTTTACTCACAGATATAATTGGCGTTGAAAGTCAACTTATTCCATTTTCGCATAGAATTGGCTGGAAAATACGCTGAACCTGAGCACTATTGGATGAACCCAACAACCTGCTGCTATGTTTAAGAATTACTGGAAAACTGCATGGCGTAATTTACTCCGTAATAAATTCTTCAGCCTTGTCAATATTACCGGGCTCACCATCGGTATCAGTGCGGCGTTGGTGATTTGCATGATTGTGTATTACGATTTCAGCTTCGATCGCTTTGAACAGCATCATGAACAGGTATATCGCGTGGTGAGCGATATGAAATTTCCGGATGCAGAATTTAAAAATTGAGGGGTTCCGCCACCGCTGGTTCCTGCGGCGACATCATCGCTTACCGGTGTTGAACTCTTTGTTCCTTTTACCATGCTCAGTGAGCCCACTGTAGTATTGCCGATGGAGGGCAAAGAAAAGCCGGCCGTATTCCGTAAGCGAAAATCAGTGTTGTATGCCAACGATGCTTATTTCAGGTTTATACCCCACCAATGGGTGGCCGGCGATGTTAAAAATGCCCTGTCAAAGCCATTCAGTGTCGTTTTATCGGAATCTGTGGCCCGTCTTTATTTTCCATCCATCGACCCTGCTGGCGCTATCGGTCGGGTGCTGGTATATAATGACAGTTTAAAAACAACAGTTACCGGTATCGTGAAAGATATCACAGAGCGGACCGATTTTACTTTCAGAGAATTTATTTCCTATGCTTCCCTGCCATCTTCAAAGTTCAACGATCAGCAAAACTGGGGTGGCGTGAATTCGAATGACCAGTTTTTTATCCGCCTTCAGAAAGGTGTTTCACCCGATGCTGTTACTAAGCAAATTCAGTCCATTTTCAACGCCCATCTTCCCGAAGGTTCGCTTCCCAATGTATTCTCACTGCAACCGCTGGCCGATGTCCACTTTAACAGTGAGTACGACAATTTTGATCAACGCATGGGACACAGGCCAACATTGTACGGACTTATCGTTGTAGCCGCCGTGTTATTGCTGTTGGGCTGCATCAATTTTATTAACCTGTCGACCGCCCAGGCAGTGCAACGTGCCAAAGAAATTGGTGTGCGCAAGACCATGGGAGGATCGCGCAGCCAGCTGATGGGGCAATTTCTCAGCGAAACGGTCTTGCTTACCCTTGCAGCCACGATCATCTCCCTGCTGCTGGTACCACTTGTACTTCGCGTGTTTGCCGATTTCGTACCGCCGGAACTCAACGCCGGCATGCTCGCTGATCCTATTGTGATTTTATTTGTTGCATTATTGGTGGTGTTGGTCGGACTGGCTGCCGGATGCTATCCTGCCTGGATCCTTTCGGGATACAAACCTGTCTTCGTGTTAAAAAACCAGTCGGCCATGAACGGCGCAGTCTCGCGCAGTGTTTGGGTGCGGAAAACCTTGACCGTTGTTCAGTTCGTATTTGCACAGGCGCTGATGATTGCGACACTGGTCGTTTCGGGTCAGATTAAATACATGCTGAATAAAGACCTTGGGTTTAAAAAAGAAGGGATCGTAACAATTGCTACGCCCTACAATATGCGCGACTTCACAGACAGTGTACATGCACGCGCCTCAGTCCAAACCCGGAAGTTTCTGCTGCAGCAAATCAGTGCGGTGCCAGGTGTGGCCGATGCATGTTTGGGTGCAATGCCTCCTTCGGCCGACGGGGGAAATATGCAAACGATGCGGTATTACGACGGGAAGAAAACGATTGAAACGACGGTTGAAATAAAACAGGGCGACGAAGCCTATATGCGGCTCTACCACCTGCAGTTGCTACGCGGACGCGCGTTGCGCGATACTGATTCCACGGGTGCCGTAGTGATCAATGAAAGCCTGGCCCGCTTGCTTGGTTTTCGCAACCCGGCCGATGCGGTAGGAAAGCAAATGGACAAAGGGGAGTCCGCCGTTCCGATCGTTGGCGTAGTGAAGGATTTTTTTGCATCCAGTTTGCGCAGCAA
>JAGWTK010000250.1 GCA_028876035.1 Bacteroidota bacterium | reverse complement strand
CCCTGGAATCCAAATCCAAGCTGGTGATAACCATCTTCATCAAGGCCTTTGTGGTAAGAAGTAGAAAATGAAATATAATTACTGTTCAAAATGCCATTTGCCGTACGATCAGTCATCGCCATCAGTCCTACCCCCCACACATCATTGGGATTGATCTTACTGCCCAGCAGCGGCGCATCCACGGAAAGTGTAGACGTAACAAATGCTTTACTGATAGCCGGCCATTGGTCGCGGTAATTGCCGGCGGCACGGAAAACGCCATCGAATTTACCGGTAAGTGCAGGGTTAAGCGTCAGGGGCGATGAAAAGAATTGCGAAAAATGCGGATCCTGCGCAGAGGCCAGCATTTTCATCAGGAGAAAACAGTTTATAAGCAGTCCGGAACGCTTCATTTCGCAGGTTAAGTTTTTGAAAATACAAACTATTGTATGAGTCACCAAGTTAAAAATACGCTGCATGCGACCCAAAAGGTTGCTTTTAGTGTACGCTGGCAATCACTCTGTAATGAGGTAAAACCTAAAAATCAGCCGGTAAAAGGGAGGAGATCAACGCAGTCACTTCATCACATTTGTACCTTGGTACCAAAGGCCAGGTCGCCGGCATCACCCAATCCGGGTACAATATAACCTTTTGCCGTGAGTTCGTCGTCAATCGCACCACACCAGATGCTGCAATTTGGTTCGCTGCGCAAAACGTATTCAATACCAACGGTGCACGCGATAGCTGCTACCACATGTATTTTGGAGGGATGGCCTTCTTCGCGCAAAAACTGGATGGTTTTTACTAATGAAGAACCGGTGGCCAGCATGGGGTCCGACAAAATCACAATCCTGTTCTCGAGTTCAGGACTGGATACATAATCCAAACTGATTTCGAAAGTACCATCTTTATGGTGCTTCCTATAAGCAGAAATAAAGGCGTTGTCGGCCTTGTCGAAGAAATTCAACAAGCCATTGTGGAGGGGTAACCCGGCACGGAGGATCGTTGCCAATACAGGTTGATCTTTCAACACCCTGCAAACAGAAATGCCCAGGGGTGTTTGGATTTCTTTGTCTACAAAAGGGAGTTCCTTACTGATTTCAAATGCAGCTACTTCGCCAATGCGCTCCAGGTTACGCCGGAACCGCATCCGGTCATTTTGCACTTCAATGTTGCGAAGCTCACTTACCCAGTCACTCAGTAGGGAATAATGCTGACTAAGATTGACAACCATAGTGGGAAACTGTTTTAGGTGATGCGCGTTTGGCGGGCCGGCTCAACCCAATGTACCAGCCAATTTAATCCGTATTTTGCTGCCTCAAAGCTAGTTGCTGCGGCCCTAACTATAAAATCAAATTCGGGTATGGTATACAAGGCGATAGGACTGATGAGCGGAAGTTCGCTGGATGGGCTTGACATGGTATATACACACCTGCATGCCACGGCCGGAAAATGGAGCTATGAAATATTGAATACCCATTGTGCGCCATATTCTCAGGAATGGACAGAAAAGCTCTCGGATGCTGTAAACCTTCCGGCGCGCGACTACCAGTTGCTGCATACAGCCTATGGTCGTTGGGTGGGGGACACGGTGAATGAATTTATACATGCACAGCATCTTGAACATAAGGTAGACCTCGTCGCTTCCCACGGCCATACTACCTTTCACCTGCCCGCTCAACGGACTACGGCTCAACTGGGCGATGGTGCTACGATTGCAGCGGTCACCGGGCTGCCGGTGGTGAGTGATCTGCGGGCAGTGGATCTGGCGCTGGGCGGACAGGGCGCGCCGATCGTGCCGATTGGAGAAAAACTATTGTTAGTTGGGTATCCATTATTGCTTAATCTCGGCGGTATCGCCAATATTTCACTCAACCTCGGCGAACAGCCTGTAGCATTTGATATTTGTCCGGCCAACCGCGTCCTCAATTTATTCGCTAACCAGGTGGGCCAGCCTTATGACGATGCCGGCAAGTTGGCGGCAAGCGGCACCGTCAATGAAGAACTGCTGCAACAACTAAATGGTCTGGAATATTACCGCCTGCCTGCACCGAAATCTTTGGCCAATGAGTTTGGCACCGCAACTGTTTTTCCTTTGATCTCCGGCAAAGGTTTGACCGTTCCCGATGCGCTTGCAACCTATGTTGCGCATATCAGTTTCCAGGTTCAGCAGGCTACACAACCATTGATGGAAAGAATACGAACAACACCAACCACAGCTACCATGCTGGTTACCGGCGGTGGCGCATTCAACACCTTCCTTGTTGAGGCAATCCGCAAACAACTCGAACCATTGGGTGTAACAGTAGTCGTTCCGGATGCCGCACTGGTCAATTACAAAGAGGCATTGGTAATGGCCCTGATCGGCGTATTGCGCTGGCGCGAAGAATACAATGTACTGGCTTCCGTAACGGGTGCGGCCCGGAATTCCATTAATGGTGCGTTGTGGTTGGGAACTACTTAAGTTGAAAAGTTTAAGGGTTTAAGAGTTTAAAAGTTCTTTTGTGTGCGGCCCTACCAATTGGCAGGCAGGCCTATAAAAGGTGAGAGGTAAAGGGTATGGTTCGATGATGACAATAAAAATCGGTAAGTTGTAAATGAATCGAACAATTTCAATTCGGATTTATTAAGCCTTGCTACATAGTGAACACTTGATGGACAGACGAATTAGCACATTTATCACATCTATCGCATTTGTCACATTATGGATAAGCGTCGTTTCCTCAAACTATCTTCAACACTCATGAGTGCACCGTTTTTATCGCCTTTAATTAATATGATGCCGGGAGAGAAACTGAAAAACTGGGCGGGTAACCTCGAGTACAGCACATCAACAATGTATGAACCGGCCGATGCCGAAGCACTGGCGTCGGTGGTAAAGCAGCATCCGAAGTTGAAAGTGTTGGGCACAAGGCATTGTTTCAATACCATTGCCGACAGCAAGTATTGTTTTGTGTCGCTGAAGCAAATGAATAAACTGCGGTCGATCGATGCAGGCAACAAAACCGTTACGCTGGAAGCAGGGATGAACTATGGGCAGCTTTGTCCGCTGTTGCAAGACCAGGGTTTTGCTTTGCACAACCTCGCTTCCCTGCCGCATATTTCTGTGGCCGGCGCCTGTACCACGGCCACCCATGGGTCGGGCATGAACAATGGCAACCTGGCTACGGCGGTGCGCGCGCTGGAGTTTGTAAAAGCGGACGGCAGCATCACCGTACTTTCAAAAGAGAAAGACGGCGAGCAATTCAATGCAGCCGTTGTAGGACTTGGGGCAATCGGCGTCATCAGTGCGGTTACACTCGATCTGCAACCCACGTACCAGGTAACACAGCATGTTTTTGAGCAACTGCCTGTCGGGGAATTGTACAATAACTTTGAAGCCATCATGTCGGCTGGTTACAGTGTGAGCCTGTTTACCGACTGGCAAAGCAATACGATCAACGAAGTATGGATAAAATCAACAGCACGTGAGGCGACCATTCCATCCGGCAATGATTTTTACGGGGCGAAAGCGGCCACCCGCAACCTGCATCCAATCGCATCTTCTCCCGCAGAAAACTGCACCGAACAAATGGGTGTGCCGGGCAATTGGTATGAACGATTACCGCATTTTAAAATGGGCTTCACCCCCAGCAGTGGTGTAGAATTGCAGAGCGAATACTTTGTTCCCCGTGAGCATGCAGTGAAAGCCATCCAGGCGATTGCTAAACTCGGCGCTGTTACCGGTCCACATTTATTCATCTCGGAAATACGAAGCATTGCTGCCGATCATTTCTGGATGAGTCCATGTTATAAAACGCCCTCCATCGCGCTGCATTTTACGTGGAAACAGGAATGGGAAGCTGTAAAGAAAATACTGCCGTTAATTGAGCAAGCACTGGCACCCTATCATGCCAAACCGCATTGGGGAAAACTGTTTACGATGTCACCCGTGCACTTAGCCTCTTTATACCCGAAACTTCCGGCATTCAGAAAAATGGTGATGGAGTACGATCCGCTTGGGAAGTTCAGGAATGGATTCCTGGATAAGTATATTTTCAGTGCGTAGCGATGTACTAAGTACAAAGTACCAAGACTGGTCTTGTTTGTAACAGGGTGGCGTGTCCGCAATGGAGGAAGGGCCGAAATCGAAAAATCTAAAAATCAAGAAATCACTGTTGTCCGGGGAAAACAGTGAAATGATTGTTTTTGCTTGTTTTTCTGTTTAATGAGTACAATTTGGTTTAGCATGGGGTTAGGTTGGGAAAAGGTAAAGCTGAGTTTTGTTTGGTTCCAGAAGTTTTATTAACGTTCTGTCAGGGTCGTTAAGGAATGCGAATAGATTGATATAGTTCATTAAATGATGACGAATCATCGATGAAAGATTAGCATAGGACCATTTGCGTTTGAGCTGGTCTTTGATATATCTCACTAAGAGTTCTTTTATAAATGCGACCCATAGTTGGATTTTTATCGCATTTATGCTGTCTCCCAGAAAGTATTTTACCGGATTATTTTGCTTGTATTGCTTAAAGAACGATTCTATAGCCCATCGCTTTTTGTAGAATGCAGCGATGGTGCTTGGAGAAAAGCGAAAGTTGTTGGTAAGAAACTCGAATACATCTCCAGTTTTAAAATCTACGTAAGTTACCAGTCGCGCCCGGATGATTTTGGTGGTATTTTTTGTCCCCCGGCCCAGCATAATCTCACTGTCGCTTAATACCCCTTTTTGCTCTTCTGATTCTTTTACCGGTCGATCTGCCAGGACGTTGTAGAAGTTTTTAGCTTTTAACATCGTCACCCATGTTATACCTTTTTGGGTCCATTCATCCCATTGACTGAATGTCTCGTACCCGCGGTCAAAAACCAGGATTGCTCCCTTGGGTAAATCAATGTGGTTCATGAAAATGCGGTCATTTTCCTTTGCATCGGTAATGAAAACTATCTCAGGCATAAGGTTGTTCATTTTGAGTAGAACATGAGCCTTCGCTCCCCCTTTTTTTCTGCCATCTGCTCCATACATACCTGCCCCTCGCATGATGTCTGAAAACAAACTAATAGTAGTAGAATCCATTAAAAAAATCCGCTCAGCAGGACTTTTACCCTTCAGGCTGTCCGGTAAAACGCCAAACAAATATTGATGTAGCTTAAAAAACAATGACTCAAAAAACCTGGCATCCCGGCTATTATTAGCATCGGAAAGGGTGCTTCTGCGAGGGACGCAGGCCACATCCAAATGGCCAAGTTTGTTGTAATGTGCCTGCATACCCGTTACCAACTCACGTAGCGAGGTACAGTCATGCATGCAACTATATAACATTGTAACAAAATGCTCGTACGTCCTGAACTTCTTATAATACCGGTCGCTGTCATGTTCCTTAACCACTTGCCTAAAAATGTGTTCCGGAATCAATTTTAATATCTGACCCAATAATGGCTGTCCGGAAAAAAAGCTACTTTTATTCATGCCTTTTTTGTTTGTGGTAAAATGAAACTAGGCATAAAAAAGGAGGCCGCAATGCCTCTTTTTTCCTGTTCCAAAACACTTTACCCGGACAATAGTGATCAAAAAATCTAAAAATCTAAAAATGGTTTGGCAAGACGGCCATTCGTCATGTCTTACCATATCTTACATCTTATTTATTTTTTAACGCAATCATTCGGCTGACCAGTTGCTAACTAAGTCATTCTCACATCAGCGATTTCCTGGTATTCCGGCACGGTTTTGTAACAAGTGTGTTCAGCATTTGAACATAAAACACACGACTATGAAATCATTAGTAGCCATCCTTGTAGCAGCGGGTCTTTTCATGGCCTGTAACGACAGCGCCGAAAAACAGGCAGCTGCACAAAAAGCACGACAACAAACAATTGACTCTTTGAATCTTGTCCTGGCAAAGCAAAAAGCCGTGGACTCGATGCAGCGCATCAATGATTCGCTGGCAACTGCCAGGGCAAAAACCGTGGAAAAAAATACACGCAGCAGCGCCGCAGCCACCCAATCCGGGGGCGGTGAAATGAGTACGACCAGTTCGCAGGCAGCTAAGAAAAAAGGCTGGAGCCACACCGCCAAGGGTGCGGTGGTAGGAGCTGGT
>JAGWTK010000249.1 GCA_028876035.1 Bacteroidota bacterium | reverse complement strand
TGACCATTGTAGATGGCGATATCGCGCAGTGTTTCTTCTGTAAAGAGTAAAAGGCAATTGAGATCGATGGGTATCAGTTCGGTTGTTTGAATGGTTTTCATCTGCATGCCATCCGCGAACCAACGGGTACTGAAGTCCCATCCCGATTCTGCGGCGGCGCGGATATGACGATAGGTGTCTTCGCGCTTGCCAGGTGCAGCAGCGGCGAGTTCGATGTCTTCGATATAGGCTTCGGGTCTCGGTGTACTTTTGTCATCCCAGTAACGGTTCAGGATAGAACCATCGGGCAATAACACAACGCGACGATAAGCCTGGCATTGTTCATTCAGTAATTCGGTACCGTTCATCCAGAAGGCATACTCCTGTTCAATAGCAGGTTGATACTTTGGAAGCATTTCATGGCCCAGCGATTCTGCCAGCAACTGCACCATCATCGTAAAAAATGGGGGTTGGGATCGGCCCAGGTAATAGCTTCGGTTTGCATTGGGAATAAAGCCAATGGTTTGAATCAGCGCGGCGAAATTGTCGACCATGTTTTTCATGATATCCTTCCGCCCGCTCACCTGCAAGCCCAGCATGGTGAAATAGCTATCCCAATAGTACACTTCGCGGAATCGTCCGCCCGGTACAATATAGGGATGCGGCAGCGGTATAAGCGTGCTGCCCGTGTGCATGGTGGGTGGACGCTTCAGCACATCCCAGAGATCATTGAGGTGCTGGTTCAGCGGTTTGTTTTCGGAATGGTAGCCGGTATCTACCTGTGGCGGATAATGAAAATGCGCTGCTACAAATGCTTTCAGGTCGAACCCGGGTTTGTTTTTTTCTTCCAGGTAAGCTTTTACAATAACAGCGGGCTCTTTATCGGGAATACAGTCGACAAAATATTTTGAATCAGGGAAAACGGGTTGCAGCTGCACGGCTTCGTAGAGCGGACTCAGGGACTCGATGGATATATAGTTGGCGTTCATGTTGCAGGCTTGTTGGTCAGGATAGCTCCGGTGTTCTTGATTGCAGGCGCCGGAATACCATTAAGGCTACCAGCAAAATCCCGATGGGAAGCAGTGTAAAATAAAAGGCGTTTTGTCCGCCGGTTTTATCTGCCTCAAACATCCTGCCCATCAACACCGACCCGGTACTGCCACCAATAGCGGAGAAAATGATGATGAGGCCCGACATAAACCCGTGCTGCTGTTTGGGGACTGCGCTCAGTATGGCTGAGTTGATAGATGGATAGATGGGTGCAAGGAAAAGACCAATCAACGGAAACACAAAAGCGGCCAGTGGTGCATCAGCCCATCCGGTAAATGTTTTGCCCGTCGCCTGTTTGGCCAGGGGCATGGCTACCAAAACCAGCAAGGCTGCCAGTACCAGGCACCCCATCAATACATAGAACCAATGAATTTTTTTGAGCACGACGCCGGCAAGAAACCGTCCGACGGCTGTTGAGGCGGCGAGAATGCTACCCAGTTGGATACTCAACGCGGCTGGTAACAGCAACACCTTGTTATTAAACGTTGGCAGGAAGTTCTGGATACTTTGTTCAATCAGTACATAGAAAAACGCAGAGACGATGAAGGCGAGCACAACGGGTCTTACAAACAATCGTCCCATATCGGCAAACTCCTCAACAATGGATTTGTTTTCAGATTTTGCCGCAGATTCATCCAGCGGTGCGCCCATCAGTAAGAATAGGGCCAGCACGGAAAGTCCGCCCAGCAGGTAATACGCGTTCAGCCATGATACCGATTCCGGGTGGGCGCTGTCTGTAAACGACGCGAAATAAAAATAAAGGGTGAGATTACCAATCATGAAAAACGACTCAATGAAATTCATGAGGCTGATATGTTCCTTGGCATCTTTTGTAATGATGCCGATAATGCTGTAGACCGACATCTTTATCAGCGCAAAGCAGGCACCTACCGCTACGAACAGTAGTTTAACGGCCAGGAAACCGGGTGTATTGGGAATGATAAAACAAACGACTGCAATAACGCCCAGTGCCGCCATCATCGCCCGTTTATAGCCGAACCGTGCAATCCAGGACGCAACAAGGAAAGACACGATGGCAATGCTAAGGTCTTTGCAGGGATCGATCCACGAAGCTTGTGAAGCGGTTACATGAAAACTGTTCTGCACATTCAGGATTGCAACCCCGGAACTATTGAGCAGGATAGCGAATACATAATAATTGATGAACAGGGAAAGGCGGATTTTCCAGGAAGCCATCGTTTAACTTTTAAGTCGTGCGAACTTGCATTTAAAGTTAAACAGAAAGGCCTGTGCAGGGAAGCTTGATCCTTTTGCTGGGTTAATGAAGTTTTATACCTCATTATTCATTTTACAGCACTAATTCCCGGCATGCGTGCCAATTTTCTCAGCTTGCTTTACCGAGGTAGGTATTGAGTACATTTTCCAGTTCTTCCAGCCGAAAGGGTTTCGATATATAATCGTTCATACCTGCCTGGATGCAACGGTCGCGGTCTTCTTTCATGGCATCGGCCGTGAGCGCGATTACCGGCACGCCGCACAAAGGTTGGGGCAGTTGCCGAATGCTGCTGGTGGCCGCAAAACCATCCATCTCGGGCATGTTGATGTCCATAAATACCATGTCAGGTGTTTGCTGCTGCAGCAGTTCCAGGGCTTCTTTTCCGTTACCGGCTTTTAATACCGCCAGTCCCATCTTCCCCAGGATCTCGGAGATAAGCAGCATATTCATAGGTTCATCTTCGGCCACGAGTATGGTTGCCTTTTCTTTTCGTTTCGCGATGCTCGGCGTGGGCGAAATCTTATCTTCTTTCACCTGCTTATTGAACAGCGAAGAAAGCAGTTTGTCGAGTTCATGGAGTTTGACGGGTTTCGAGAGGAGTTGCACGATTCCCTTTCTTTCCGCCTGGTACCCTTCCAGGTTTTTCTCGAGGGAAGAAAGCATGAGCACAACCGGATTGTTTAATTCATTTGCGCGTCCTGCGATCTGTCGGGCCAGCATCAGTCCGTCCATTTCAGGCATCTGGTAATCGGTAATCACCAGGTCAAACTTCGGGGCGGTCTTTCCTGCCTGTTCAAGGAAAACGAGTGCTTCTGCTGCTCCCGACGCGATGGTGCATTGTATGTTGAGGTATTCGAAAATACCTTTCATGAGGTGCCGGTTGGTATCGTTGTCATCTACGACCAATACGTGCTGTAACATCGGCCGCTGGGCCGGGGTGAGCAAGGGCTTTTCGTCCACCACTTCCAGGTTCAATTGCAGGGTAAAATGACTTCCCTTGCCCGGCTCGCTGGTAACAGTAAGGCTTCCGCCCATCAGTTCTGCCAGGCTTCTTGAAATAGTGAGGCCAAGACCAGTACCACCGTATTTACGGGTGGTAGAAGAGTCTGCCTGTGTAAAGCCTTCGAAGATTTTTCCCAGCTTGGAAGCGGGAATACCAATTCCAGAATCTTTTACGGAAATCGAGATGCCGATCAGCTGTTTGCCATCTTGTTCATGTTTCGGGGTCGTTTGACGGCATTCAATATAAATCTCGCCTTTTTCTGTAAACTTGATGGCATTGCCCAGGAGGTTCACGAGTATTTGCCGGATACGCACTGAATCGCCGTTGATGACAGAGGGCAGATCCGGATCTGACCAGAAAAGCACTTCGAGGTTTTTTTCATGTGCTTTTACATTCAACAGGTCAATCGCTTCTTCGATCAGTTCATTCAACTGGAAGGCAGTATAGTCCAGGAACAGTTTACCTGCTTCAATCTTGGAGAAGTCGAGGATATCGTTGATGATATTCAACAGGCCATGCGCCGATTTCTTTACATTCTGCAGGTAGCCGCGCTGTGCTTTCTGTAAGTCGGTCGTGAGCACCAGGTCGGTGAAGCCCAATATACCGTTCATGGGTGTACGCAGTTCATGGCTCATATTGGCCATGAATTCGCTTTTGGCCCGACTGGCTTTTTCAGCGATCTCTTTTGCTTTCAGGATTTCCTGCTGCAGTTCACGTTGTTCGATGGTGGCGGCCATGGTGGCAGCGAAGGAATGGAGGATGGTAAATTCAGTGGCCGTCCACGTACGTTCCGATTTACATTCCTTGATGGCAATATATCCCCAGAGTTTGCTCTGCACGAAGATCGGAATCAGCACCATTGATTTTATCTGCCGGAGATAGTAGGATTTTTGTAATTGTTCGTCGGCTACCTCCGTGGTGAGGGCCGCATAAATTTCGTTTTGTTCGAGTGTATTCAGTACCGCCGAACCATTGCTGAATGGTGCTGGCTGGTAATTGCGGTCGTTTTCCAGTTCCAGGCCGCTTGTATTGCAGTAGGCCATCTTCAGCTGCATGAGTACGCCGTCTTCATAACTGGATTTGTATACGCAGATGGCGTCTACCTGCATTTTTGCTGCCAGCAGGAATACGCCTTCGTTCATGGCATCTTCCAGGTTGTGGTTGCCGATCAACTGGTGTGTCGCTTCAGATACTGCCTGCAATAACTGGTCTTTCCGGCGCAGGTTGCCCTCTACTGTTTTTAGTTCGGTGATATTGTGTGAGAATCCCAGCAGTCCCCAGGTCATGCCCTCCTCATCTCTGAGCGGAACCTTTGTTGTGCTGAAATAGCAAAGTTTACCGTTGTAGATATTCAGCTCCTCCGGAATGTATTTGGCGTTGCCTGTGTTTATCACTTCCTTGTCATCCGACCAGAATCCCGGAATGCCATTCTCGGGATCACCTTTCACTACCGATTCATCGAACCCTAATTCAATATCGTTTTTGCCAATCATGTCTTCCGGCTGAAGGCCCAGGGAAGAAGCATAGGCTTTGTTGGTCATCAGGAAGCGATGACCGGTGTCTTTGATAAAGATCCAATCGGGTGATGCATCAATGACCGTCTTCAGCAGTTGTTCAGATTGTTTTACCTCGGCGAGCAGCGTTTCTTTCTGCGCTTCCGCCTTTTTGATACCGGTAATATCGTGTGCAAAACCAAGTACACCCCATACCAGGCCTGTTTCATCTTTCAGGGGCGCTTTTACAATACTGAAATACCGAAGCTCTCCGTTGACAAAGCCGGTTTCTTCCTCACGGTATTGAATTTCGCCGGACTGAATAACCGCATTGTCGTCATCCCAGAATCCACGGATACCTTTTTCTGTGTTGCCCTTTACCTGGTCTTCGGTAAAACCCAGTTCCAGATCATTTTTTCCGATAATTTGTGCGGCGTCTTTTTGCAGCAGGTTGGCGTATGCCCGGTTGACCATCATGTGCCGATATTGCAGGTCTTTGATGAAAATCATATCGGGCGTTGCATCAAAGATGGCGCGCAACAGGGATTCGGATTGTTTTACCTCCCGCAACAAGCGGCTTTTTTGTGCTTCGGTTTTTTTGCGTTCGGTGATATTTCTTGAAGTGCAAATTAGTTTGGTCACCACGTCGTTCTCTTTCACCGGCTTTACAATGCTTTCCAGCCAGATATGGTTGCCGTTTTTATGCAACATGCGGTAGCGCAGGAGCAGCAAAGGTGTTTCGTGTACGCCCGGCAGGTTTTCGCCCGGGAGGAAGCGCTGGTGATCTTCCGGGTGAACAAAATCGAGGATATTCCTGCCCATTACCTCTTCCGGCGCATAACCAAGTACGTTACGAACAGAGGGAGAGATGTATTCGATAGTGGCAGTGGGTGAATGTACACTGATAATATCTTCCGAGTGTTCTGCCAGCAGCCGGTATTGCTGCTCACTTTTCAACAGGGCCTCCTGCGATGCTTTGTAGTTGGTAATGTCCTGGAGGATGCCGAACCGCGTGTTCTCGTCGAGACGGCGCCCCTTTACATAAACATGTTTCACCTGGCCCTGCCTGGTAAACAAGCGATAGGAAAAAGAGGATTCGTAATTAAGATCATGACGGTGCCGCGTAACATTTTCCTGTTCAGCCGCCACCAGGAATACATCTTCCGGGTGGACGTGATCGTTCACGAAGTCTTCAATGGACATCACCGAAGGAGCAGTGTCAGGAAGTCCAAGAAGCGATTTAAGTTCGGCACTCAATTCATACATATTGGTTTCTTCATCACATTTCCAGGAACCCATGTTC
>JAGWTK010000248.1 GCA_028876035.1 Bacteroidota bacterium | reverse complement strand
GGCGGATCCAGGTAAGCAGTTTGATGATGTTTTGAATAAAAGGCAGTTGCAGCAAATCGGTTTTCCGCCGCGTATTGACGGGAATCTTTTTTTGCTCGAGAATCTCCACGATGGGGGTTACCTGTGCGTGGTTGCGGTAGACAACGGCAATTTCGTTACCGCTGACAGCTTTCGCAATCAAATTTTCTATCTGTGCCGCGATATCCACCGCTTCCTGGGCTGGATTGGGATAGGCCACCACGATGGGAGGAATACCGGCATCGGTAAACCGCGGATTGGCTGCATACAGTGGATGGTTGGCCGTTGCCTGCACGGTGCGCACCAGGTTGTGTTCGATTACATGATGGGCCGCATCGAGTATTGTTTGGCTCGAACGATAGTTGTTCACCAAATCGATCTTCGTTAAACTATCGGCATATTTCTTTTCAAACTCCAGTATGTTTTCTACGTTGGCATCCTGAAAGGAAAAAATACTCTGGTCGGCATCTCCTACTACAAACAGGTTGGGATTGGGCCAATAGCCGGTGAGTTGTTGCAGCAAAAGGTTCTGTGCACGACTGGTATCCTGGAACTCATCTACCAGGAAATACAAAAATTTCTCCTGGTAATCGGCTAGCATGGAACTGTTTTTACCAAAGGCGTCGAGCACCCACAGGATCATATCATCGAAGTTGTAGCGGCCCGCATCGCTCATCATGCTGTTGTACCGGGGATAGAGCCAGGCCGCCGCCCGCAGTACTTCCATTTTCTCGGTCTCCGATTTGATCGCATCGGGTTTAGGATCGCCGGCATTGAAGGTTTTGTATTTGCGTTTGTAAAAAAATCCCTCTTTGGTGGGCAGCTCCTGCAGGTAAGCCGTTATACGTTCATCTAGGAACTCGGGCGTCCAGGCCTCTTTCTTCATCAAACTATATAAACTTTTCAGGCGCTTTGCTTCGTAATACACTTCACCACGGAATCGTTTGAGCGGGTTACCGGGTTCGATGCTATCGATCAGCCGGTAAAATAAATCGATTTCTTCCAGATCACCGATGGGTGCGAGGTTGAGTTTGCCAAACCAGTTAAGGTTATCCTGGATGACTTCATTACAAAAAGAATGGAAAGTATGAATGCGAATTTTGTAGGCTGCACTGCCGATGACCGACAAAAGCCGGTTACGCATTTCCACCGCACCATTCTCCGTGTAGGTCAAACAAAGTATGGCGGCCGGATCGGTATCTGTCTTATATAATATGTTCGCAATCCGCAACGCCAGGATCTGCGTTTTGCCGGTACCTGGACCCGCATTCACCATTACCGGTCCTTCAATACTGTCCACCGCCCTTCGCTGCTCCGTATTCAACTTTTCGTATGCTGCTTCAAAAAATCCTGCCTGTCCGCCGGTATTTGGGTTCATCTTTCAAAGATAAGTAAGCAGCCAGAGAAGCCTTTGTCCAATAAGTGGAAACACGTAAACATTGAATTTTAGATACTTACATCTGAAATTGATCCTGTTTATAAAAATGAGAAGTTTTCCTCAATTGGGAATAAAAGCTGCTTTTTATCGTTATATGATCTGAAAATCCGATTCATGAAAAATCGTTCGACGTTCAAGATCTTCATCCTTGAAGACGACGTGTGGTATGGCTCCATGCTGCAGCACTACTTATCGCTCAATCCCGATTATGAAGTGCGCCGCTTCGACAGTTCGGCTGCTTTCTTCTCTTCACTCCACGAAAATCCGCAGGTGATTACGCTTGATTATTCATTGCCCGACTGCGATGGTGCAGAAGCTTTGAAAAAAATCAGGGAAGTAAATCCCAACGCGCAGGTGATCATTATATCCGGACAGGAAGATGTGGCTACGGCGATCAACCTGCTGAAGAACGGAGCATTTGACTATATCGTGAAAGATGATGATACCAAGGACCGGTTGTGGAATACGATCCAGCATTTGCAGGAGATAAACGGGCTGAAGCATGAAGTAGAAGAGCTGCGCAAAGAAGTGCGGAAGAAATACGATTTCTCCAATACCATGATCGGTAGCAGTGAAAGCATGCAGAAGGTGTTTGCGATGATCGAAAAAGCCGTGCAGACCAATATCAGCGTGTCGATTTATGGAGAAACCGGCTCGGGAAAAGAAATGGTTGCCAAGGCCATTCATTACAATTCAGAAAGACGTAAAAAGCCATTTGTTGCGGTCAACGTAGCAGCCATTCCGAAAGATCTTATAGAGAGTGAATTGTTCGGGCATGAGAAAGGCGCTTTCACGGGTGCCGTTACGCGCCGCATCGGGAAATTTGAAGAGGCGAATGGAGGTACGCTGTTCCTGGATGAAATCGGAGAGATGGATATCAACCTGCAGACAAAACTATTGCGGGTATTGCAGGAAAAAGAGATTACGCGTGTGGGCGATAACCAGGTGATAAAAGTTGATGCACGGATCATTACTGCTACGCACCGGAACCTGCTCGAGTCGGTGCAGGCCAAGACCTTCCGGGAAGACTTGTATTACCGTTTGTATGGTTTGCCGATCAACCTGCCCCCACTCCGCGAACGCGACAATGATATCCTGCTGCTGGCAAAATCATTTATCGATGCATTCTGCGAAGAAAATAAAACAGAAAAGAAAACACTTTCACCCGCTGCCCAGCAAAAATTGCTCAACTATCGTTTTCCGGGCAACGTGCGCGAGCTGAAATCGGTAATTGACCTGGCGGTCGTGATGAGTGACGGACCCACCATCGAGCCGGAAAACATTACGCTGAACACAACGACCAAAACGACCGACTTATTTGCCAATGGCAAGACCCTGCGGGAGTATACCAATTTTATCATACAGCATTACCTCGACACCAATAACGGAGATGTATTGCTCGTGGCAAAATTGCTGGATGTGGGCAAATCCACCATCTACCGGATGATCCAGGCAGGAGAGCTGGCAGCAAAATAAATCACCGTTAGCAGCTAAAAGATGAGGACCGAACAGGAATTGCAATTGCTCCAACGAAGCTTTTATGAGGATGTACTTAATTCTATCCCCTCGGATATAGCCGTGCTCGATACGGAAGGCCGCTATCTTTTTGTAAACCCCGGTGCCGTAAAAGACCCCGATGTACGGAAATGGATGATTGGCAAAAACGACGAAGCGTTTTGCGTTCACAGAGGCAAAGACCCGGCGATTGCAGATCGTCGTCAGCAGCTCTTTAAACGTTTGATGGAAACCCGGCAACAGGTAGAATGGGAAGAAGAGATGACCAACCGCGAAGGAAAAAAAGAAATCTTCCTGCGCAAGCTCTTCCCGGTGATCGACAAACAGGGTGCAATTAAAATGGTGATTGGTTATGGCGTTGACATCACCGAGCGAAAGCAAATCGAAAAAAAAGCCGAAGCAGGAGAAAAACGCTATCGCGATATTTTCAATTATAGCCAGGCATTGATTTGCACCCATGACATGGATGGACTTGTTCTGAGTGCCAATCCGGCCATTATCCACAGCCTTCAATACAATGAAGAGGAGGTCATCGGCAAAAGCATTGCCCGTTTTATTCCGGACGACCAGCAAGCCCTGTTCAAAAGCAATTACCTTGATACCATCCGTAAGAACGGGAGGGCACAGGGTGTGTTCACGGTGGTAAACCGGGCAGGCAAAAAGATCTTTTTGCTCTACCAGAATTATAAAGTAGAAGAAAAAGGAGCAGCGCCCTATGTGATTGGCTTCTCGCAGGATATTACACAGCGCATCCGGGCAGAACAGGAGCTGATGCAGGCAAAGAAGTACACTGAAGAATCGGCCGCCGCAAAAAAAGCCTTCCTGGCCAATATGAGCCATGAAATTCGTACACCCATGAATGGTATACTGGGTGTGGCGGCTTTACTCGCTAAAACAACATTGGACAACGAACAGCAGCATTATGTAAGTATCATCCAGGATGCTGCCAACAACCTGCTGGCGATTGTAAATGATATTCTCGATCTCGAAAAAATAGATGCCGGCAAGATGCAGCTGGAAGAAATTCCATTTAACCTCACAGAGACCTTGCAATCCATCATCCGGTCGTTCCAGTTTCGTACAGAAGAGAAAGGCCTGCGTTTGATCAACAATACACATTTACCACGATCGATGTATGTGACAGGCGATCCCCATCGCCTGGTACAAATACTGAATAATTTTCTGAGTAATGCGATAAAGTTTACTGAACAAGGAACGATCACGGTACATACAAGGGTAACGATCGACAAAGAAGAGTGGCAGGCGGTGGAGTTCCTGGTAGAAGACACCGGCATTGGCATTCCGGAGGAAAAATTAAAAGATCTATTCGCACCTTTCACACAGGCCAGTTCTTCCACCACGCGGATGTATGGTGGTACAGGGCTTGGCCTATCTATCTGTAAAAACCTGATAGAACTGCAGGGCGGGGAATTGTGGGCAGAAAGTTTTGCCAACCAGGGCAGTCGTTTTCGATTCATTATTCCTTATAAAAAAGCAAGCGCACCAGCAATGACAAACCCTACCACTGTTAAGCACGACTACAAATCACTTGGAAGGAAAAAAGTGCTGGTAGCCGAAGATGTGGAACTCAACCAGTTCCTTGCAAAACATATTATGGAAGCCTGGGGCTTTGAAGTGACCATTGCCGACAATGGCAAGAAAGCCGTAGCGCTTTTACAAGAGCATTCCTACGACCTCGTGCTGATGGATATACAAATGCCGGAGATGGATGGCATTACCGCTACAAAGACGATCAGGTCGCTGGCGGATACCAGCAAAGCCTCCATTCCGATCATCGCACTCACCGCAAATGCGCTGAAGGGTGATAGTGATACCTATAAACAGGCCGGCATGAACGATTATCTCTCGAAACCATTTACGGAAGCTGGTTTGTTTGCGATTATTGAGAAGAACCTGGGAGTACCCGCTGCAACACCCGACCAGCGCGCTACGGCCATCACGCGGCAAGACTATAACCCTCATCCCTTGCCGGAACCACTGTATGATTTGAGCATGGTGCGTGCCGTTTCGGGCGGCGATGAAAGTTTTATCCAGAAGATGGTGGTATTATTTATAGAAACAGTGCCCCCCGGTTTACAGGACCTTGCCGATGCATTGGCGAACAAAGAATGGCAGCGCCTGGGCAAAGTAGCTCATAAATTAAAGTCAACCATCGACTCCATGGGCATTGTCTCACTCAAAGACGATATCCGCACGATAGAATTGAATGGCAAACACGAAAAAGACACAGACGCCTTAGCCCCCCTGGTTGAAAAAGTATTGGCCACTATCCACGATTGCATCGCCCAGCTGAAGGTAGATTTTGCCCTCTAGCATGTCCCAATACAATATTTATTTCCGTGTTTGGGAAAGAACATTGCCAGCAATTAATAAAAGATTCCTCATTATCAGTCAATTGGACCAAGTCCTGCTTTGGCAGTATTGTTGGGTAAATACTGGCACAAGCAGACTGACATGCAAAAAGGACAACCCAAAATTTTCGTAGTTGAAGACAACCCGGTGTACCAAACCCTGGTGATTAAACAACTCGAACACATTAGCCAGGACATTCATGTTTTTAATACCGGGGAACATTTTCTCAGCCAGCTAACACAGGAGCCGGATTTAATCATCCTTGATTATAACCTCGACGGACAAATCAATGGCTACGATGTGTTGAAGGCGATAAAAAAAGCGGAATCAACTTCCCCCGTTATCTTTTTTTCCAGCAACCTCGAAATCTCAGTTACTTCATCAGTATTGAAACTGGGCGTTGTAGAGTACATCGAAAAAACCATTTTCACGCTGCCACGCCTTCGCAACACGATTGCCCGCGTATTAGAAAGTTCAATGGGCATCGCTGTATAAATACGTCTTTCCTAAACACTCACCAATAAGGTTTTAGAACAAAGGCTTCCGCAAGGAGGCTTTTTGTTTTAAAATACCGCGAATCCAGAAATCCAGCAATCGAAAAATCACTATTGTCCGGGTAAAGTGTTTTGGAACAGGAAAAAAGAGGCATTGCGGCCTCCTTTTTTATGCCTAGTTTCATTTTACCACAAACAAAAAAGGCATGAATAAAAGTAGCTTTTTTTCCGGA
>JAGWTK010000247.1 GCA_028876035.1 Bacteroidota bacterium | reverse complement strand
GTCGGCAAATAAGATCATGATACAACTAACTACTACAGCCCGCGTACTGGAACGACCAATCTCCAGCGCACCACCGTTTACATTGTAACCAAAATAAGCCGGTATGCTGGATATGATGAAGGCAAAGGTGTAGGCTTTTACCAGGGCAAAGAAAACATTGTAAGGCACAAAATTCGCAAGTAACCCTTTGTCAAAATCATAGGCCGATAATATGCCGGATCCCAGTCCGGCAATACGGCCACCCCAGATACCGAGGAAGGCGGATAAAACCACCAGCAGGGGGATTACTACCAGGGCAGCTACGATCCTTGGTAAAATAAGGTAGGCCTTGGTATTGATGCCCATGATCTCGAGCGCATCGATTTGTTCGCTTACGCGCATGTTGCCCAGTTCGCTGGCAATTTTGCTGCCCACGACACCTGCCAGCACGATACATACGAGGGTAGGTGCAAATTCAAGTATAACGGTATCGCGAACAATTTGTGCAATGCTGGCTTTGGGGATGAGCGGGCTTACGAGCTGGTAAGCCGTTTGAACGGCAGATACCGCACCCATGAAAAAGGAGATAATGACTACGATGCCCAGGGAGCCAATACCAATTTCCGAGCATTGGTGCATGAACTCTTTCCAGTACACTTTCATGTTTTCCGGTTTGGAAAACATGCCTTTTAGCATCAGCAGATAGCGGCCCAGGTCGGTAAAAAACGTCATAAATAAAGTACGATCCTCCTGTTACAGGTCTAAAATGCAATTAATGCCGCTTTATTGCGCGGCGCATCCGATTTATTGGGGACGGCTACATATCCTTGCTGATCTTCCGGAATCCCTTCCACCAGCTTTCTTTTTTGATTTCTTTCTGGCGTTCCGGGCTGGTTTTTCCGCATTTTATCTGTGCATCGATAACAGAAACAAGGGCCATGTTGTAAATACTGCGGATGGAACTTCCGAGTTGCAGTACATGCACCGGTTTTTTCAACCCCAGCAAAATAGGGCCGATGGCATCTGCACCACCCACTTCTTTTAACAAGTTGTACGCCACGTTTCCGGCCGCGAGGTTGGGAAATATCAGGGTATTCACATCCTGGTCTACCAATTCGCTGAACGGGTAATTGTCGCGCAATATTTCTTTATTAAACGCCACGCTGGCTTGCATTTCTCCATCAACCAGCAAAGATGGATTTCTTTCTTTCACAATTTTTCTCGCATCGGATACCAGCTTCGCTTCCGGTGAATTGCTGCTACCAAAATTGGAATAGCTCAGCATAGCTACCCGCGGCACCAGGTTGAAGTTGCGAACTTCTTTGGCCACCATCAGGGTGATCTCTGCCAGTTCCTCTGCTGTTGGGTTAAAGTTGACGGTGGTATCGGCCATGAAGAGGGGGCCGCGCTTGGTGAGCAGCAGGTACATGCCGGCAATTTTGCGAACACCATCTTCTGTTCCAATCACCTGTAGTGCCGGCCGGATCGTATCTGCGTAATTCTTGGTGAGACCGGAAATCATGGCTTCGGCTTCGCCTGTTTCTACCATCATGCAACCGAAGTAGCTCCGGTTCTTCATCATTTTGGAAGCTTCGTACAGGTTTAAACCTTTGCGCTGCCGTTTTTCAAAAAACAATTGTCCGAATTCACGGCGCTTGTCGTCATACTCGTCCAGTTGCGGGTCGATGATAGGAATGTCTTCCAGTTCGATGCCGTTTGATGCAGCGATGTCGCGGATTTTCTTTTCATTGCCGAGCAGGATGGGATAGGCGACCCCTTCGTCGAAACAGATTTGGGCAGTCCGCAGGATCTTGGCATTGTCGGCTTCAGCGAAAATGATGCGTTTGGGATCACGGCGTGCTTTGTTGCCAATGATGCGCATGAGCTGGTTATCGAGCCCAAGGCGTTTGTTCAAACCGATGCCATAAGATTCCCAATTGGTAATTACGGTTTGTGCTACACCGCTTTCAATTGCTGCTTTCGCAACAGCGGGTGCAACGGTGCTCAATAACCGCGGGTCGAGTGGCTTTGGAATAATATAGCTGGGGCCGAAGCTGATGTTCTTATCGTTATAGGCCATGTTCACTATCTCGGGCACCGGGCTTTTGGCCAGTTCCGCGAGTGCTTTGACAGCGGCGAGTTTCATGGCCTCGTTGATTTGCGTGGCCCGCACATCCAGTGCACCCCGGAAGATATAAGGAAAGCCCAGCACGTTGTTTACCTGGTTGGGATAATCGCTGCGCCCGGTAGCCATGATCAAATCTTCGCGTGTTTCAACAGCAGCTTCGTATGATATCTCGGGATCCGGATTGGCCATGGCAAATACCACGGGTCTTTTCGCCATGCTTTTTACCATATCGGGCGTTACCACATTGCCCACGCTCAGACCCAGGAACACATCGGCATCCTTCATGGCGGTGGCGAGTGTAATATCGGACCGCTTTACTGCCAGCATCCGTTTGTCGGGGTCGAGATCCTCACGCTGTTCGTGGATGACACCCGCAATATCGAACAGGGTAAAATTTTCTGCTTTGGCGCCGAGGGCAATGTACAGTTTTACACATGCCATAGCAGCTGCGCCCGCGCCGTTAACGACAAATTTTACTTTGTCAATTTTCTTTTTTTGCAGTTCCAGTGCGTTCAGCAGTGCCGCACTGCTGATGATGGCAGTGCCATGCTGATCGTCGTGCATGACAGGTATATGGAGCTGTTGCCGGAGTTGCTGCTCGATATAAAAGCATTCGGGTGCCTTGATATCTTCCAGGTTGATGCCACCAAAAGTGGGTTCCAGCGATTTGACTATTTGTACAAATTTCTCCGGATCCTTTTCATTGATTTCGATGTCGAACACATCGATATCGGCGAATATTTTAAACAATACTCCCTTCCCTTCCATCACCGGTTTACTGGCTTCCGGACCGATATCACCGAGTCCAAGCACTGCCGTGCCGTTGCTGATGACCGCGACAAGATTGCCTTTAGCCGTATACTTATAGACATTCTCTGTAAGCGCATGAATTTCCTTACAGGGTTCGGCTACGCCGGGACTGTAGGCAAGCGATAAATCACGCTGGGTCTTTGCTTCCTTGGTGGGCACTACTTCAATCTTTCCGGGCCTTCCCTTCGAGTGGTATTCAAGCGCCTGTTCGCGTCTGAGTTTTTGTTGCATAGGCCAGTTCAATGGCATGCAAAGTACGAAATAAGTCGATAGCCGATAGTCTTTAGTCGGCAGTCGATAGTCATTAGTCATCGCCTCTGGTCATCAGCCGGCAGTATAATCGAACGTTATAAAGCCAACAAACAGGTTAACTGTAACCGAACTATTTACTCCAGACTATCGACTAAAAACGCCCGGCTGCGGACTCGTGACTTCCGACTAAGGACTATCGACTAATGACTACTTATTGCCGTTCCGCTTGCTGCTGGCCAATCCACCTTTACGTCCGGCGGCCCTGGCTTCTTCCGGCGTAAATTCATGACCCTTGCCCGATTCATGCGAAGCCTTTCCGCCTTTGCTGGCGATGGCTCTTTGTTTTTCCCTGTCCATTGAAGCAAATCCCCTTTTGGAAGTATTGCCTTTCTTTGTCTGCGGTTCTTGCCGGTTGTTATCTGTCTCCATCATCTGATCCATAGCACATATTTTAGTGAAACAATTGGTCAATAAGCAGCAGTAAGAATATTGCCAAAATGCAATACCCTGAATAAAAAAAGAATCTAAACTTTTTTCTACTGTAAGTTAATGGCTTAACCGCGGAGAAGGGTATTAAAAGCGGTTAATGGTCACCGTGACTGTGGAAATGAATGCACGGTGGGAAAAAATCGCATGCCACATGCAGACGGGCATACCCGGTATCAGGCAGGAAATTGCGCTGCGGCGCCCAGCCAGGCCATCACACCGATACCTGTTTCGATGGCGTTTTCGTCAACATTGAAAGTAGGGGTGTGTACGCCGGAAGTAATGCCTTTTGCTTCGTTCATTACCCCGAGACGATAGAAGCAGCCGGGAATTTGCTGGGTGTAGTAACCGAAATCTTCAGCGCCCATCCGCAGTTCCGTTGCTTCCACATTGTTTTCTCCCATGTATTCCGACGCGAGTGCTTTCGCCACTACATGTAAACCTTCATGGTTATAAACGGAAGGATAGCCAACGTCGATGTGGAGATCGAGTTCGGCGCCAAGCCCGGTCACGAGATCGGTGGCGATGCGGCGAATTAATTCATGCGCCTTGAAACGCCATCCTTCGTCCATGGCGCGGAAGGTGCCCATCAACTTTACTTCGCTCGGAATAACATTGGTAGTAAAGCCTCCCTGGAACGACGTGATGGATAGTACGGAGGGATCAAACGGATTGCGGTTCCTGCTAATGATTTGCTGAAGAGCCACCACCAGCTGTGACGCAATTAATATAGTATCAGCGCTGGCATGGGGTGCTGCTGCATGTCCGCCCTTGCCGCGAATGGTAAAATACAATTCATCCGCGCTGGCCATCACCTTGCCTTCCCGGAAACTCAGTTTGCCGGTAGCAAGTCCGGGGTGCACATGCAAACCGAAAATGGCTTCCGGCCGCGGATTCTCCAATACGCCTTCCTTGATCAGCAAGCTGGCGCCGCCCGGGTTGCGTTCTTCGCCGGGCTGAAAGATCAGTTTAATGGTGCCTTCCCACTCCGTTTTTAATTCGTTCAGCACGCGCGCGGCTCCCAGCAATATCGAAGTATGTACATCATGTCCGCAGGCATGCATAATACCTTTTTTGGTAGAAGCATACTCCACCTGGTTCTCTTCCTGTATGGGCAATGCGTCGATATCTGCCCGCAGGGCGATGGTCTTTTTCCCCGGATTCTTTCCTTCAATTAGTGCAACCACGCCGGTCTTCGCCATTGTCACGAAGGGGATACCATATTTCTTCAATTCAGCCTGTATAAAAGCGGACGTCTCAAATTCCTGGTAGCTTAATTCGGGGTTTGCATGCAGGTGGTGCCGGATGGAGATTGTATCAGGGGCATATTTATGAGCGAGGTCGCGAATCTGTTGCTTGAGCATCTGTAAAATTAGCCAATGTACAAATATGTAAATGTGAAAATGGGAGGAAATGTAAGATATAAGATATGATGATGTAAGATATGGGTGCGGTCACCGATTGCCTGCGTCCTACTCCCACGCACGAACCATCAATAAGATGCAGCGCCGTCGAATCGAAGGACTAAGAACGATGAACCAGAAACCATGAACATAACCTACGAAGTGCTAATCACGAACTGAACGAAATCGACTAAGGACTAAGGACTACGGACTAGGGACTAAAGACTAAGGACTACGGACTAAAGACTATCTCCCTTTTCAGGTTTCACCTCAATCGTGTCCCTCACAATGAATACACTGTTGGGAAATTCGCCCAAAAGCGATTTGCGAAAGTCCTCTGCTTCGGAGCGGTCTTTGAAATTGCCCACGCGCAGGCGGAAATAAGGTGATTGGTAGATAAGATAGGCTTTGAGATCCGGGAAGAGCTGGTAGATTTTTGTTTTGGCGGCAATGGCAGCATTGCGGTCGCTGGTATTAATCACCTGGAGGCGGTAGCCCGGCATAATACGGCGGGCATCACGGGTGGTGACTTCATTGATCTGGGCTTGCTTTTTTACCAGCTGATCCAGCCGCGGGTCTTTATGGATGACAATAGAAGAAGTGGAATCGGTTTGGGCAATAGCTTGTCCGCCGATGACCAGTAGCAGCAGTAAAAAATAGCTTGTTCTCATATCCTGATAAATCTTATACTAATCAAATCCGTGCCAAAGCAAGTTGGCGTAAAAACTTAATTGGTCGCCGGCAATTCTTTAACAATTTGTACACTGGCGCTGCAGCCCAGCCGGGTGGCACCAGCTTCTACCAGTTGTTGGGCAAATGCCAGGGTTTTGATTCCACCCGAGGCTTTGATATTTACGACAGACGGTAAATATTGCCGCATCAGTTGCACGGCTTCCAGGGTTGCACCTTTTTCCGCATACCCGGTGCTGGTTTTCATAAAATCAATTCCCAGTGGACCAAATCTCCTGCAGCATTCCAGCAGTTCGTCTTTGGTTAGGATACCACTTTCTACAAT
>JAGWTK010000246.1 GCA_028876035.1 Bacteroidota bacterium | reverse complement strand
CGCTCCAAATGCGACGCAGGATCCACAGGAACCCTGGTTCTTGACAGGTGATACGAAATTTTGACCTCCTTTGTTCCGCCAGTCGATTTGTGCAGGCGCAGCGAAGGCGCCCATAGCGGGACTCGTTGAAAGATAAGCACCATAATTTTCTACGCCTTTTCGTTCCCGCGCTTCGAGGGAGGGCTCGTCGCCACCGGGGGTGTAGCCGAGGTATTTGTGACCGTCTTCATCGGTAAGGTTGGCGAGAAAACTTGGGGAAGCATGCCAGCTTTGTCCTTCGGCAGCAATGGCATCTTTTACTGCCTGGAAATCTTGTTTTGCCATACATTGTGGTTTGATGGTTTGCCTACTCTGTACAGTTTTCGGCGAGTCTGCGCATACTCTTTTCTTTAATGTCGTATTTCTGCAATGACCGACAGCTAATGCCCGGTGAACCAGGTTCAGCGCCTTTACTTGCGAACAAAACATTTTTGGCCGGAACGACAATGGTTCTGTCCGGGAATTGACTACGGGAAGAGGAGGGGGCCGGGAATACCCGGTAACAGGAGGTTTGATTCAAACAGGTGCGAAATAGAAACGGAGCCTGACAAATGCTGATCTTACAATTGAACTCACTTCATTGTAACATCTTTGCCAGATAATGATTGCGTTGCTAAAGCCAGTCCCTGAACCAGGCCGGACGAAGAAAGAAAGTATCCGGTCGCCTATAGGAGTAGAAATATCCGGGCAGTAAAGGTAGTACACACAAGAGGCGATACAATACTACAATGTGGTAATTTTTTCTGCACGGTATGATTGTTATTAATGGCGTGACATTTTTTTTGATTCATTTAAACTGAGATCACCAGATATCCGCTTCCTGATTTTCTTAATTCTTGCCCTGATTGATGGGTTGTCTTCTTTTTCCAGTACATCCATAAGCGCCAGCAATTTGGCCATCGATACGGAAGACTTTTTCCCTAGCTCATAGATCGATTCAAGAGCGTTTGCCCGCACAATACGACTGGCACTTGTATCAGTCGCCCAGTCCAGCAGTAATTTTGTAACGATTGTTTTTTGATTAGCAGGAAGGTGCAATCGCGGGAACATTTGTGCAAGATGCCATTGGATTTCTATGGCGTTCGTATGGAAAGCGAGATTGATAAGCTCGTTTTTAAATGCCGCGAGCAGTTCCGGGCGATCGCTTGTAATCTTCTCAACCACGTCAGCGGCCCGCATGGCAACGCGCCGGTCTGTATGCCATAAACAGCGAATCAAAGATTCAAATGCATGCTCATCCATGCACCCCGAAGCCAGTTCCTTGCTTTTCCCGAGCGAACGCCGGTCACCACCAGATAGTTCGGCTAAGCGAATTTTCATCGTGCAAAGGTAGTAGGGACATATCGCCAGCCCAATGACAGCGGTCATTGGTAGTTAGCTGTGATTTTCTTGGTTAAACGGCTGTGCATTGCAGATAAGGTTTTCTATTTGCCGCTGATGGCGCATAATATGCACGATAGCGTGTTCCATCAGTTGCTCCGGGTCGTATTGCTGGTGCCAGCCCGTCATGATTTTGTCTTTGTTTTCAGTAATCCTCAGTTCGTTGTCAGTGAACAGCTGCAGCGTATCCTCTGTGTACGTAAACATGCGGTGAAGTGACAAAATATACGCTGAGATGGTTGGATGGTTCTCAGGTTCCGGGCGTTGCTCAGCCGGTGATTTTATTTTTCGGATACTAACCGCGTATCCGAAACCTGCATGAACAACATGTGTGAGAATGGATTGAATGCTGCGGCAGTTGGGATCATCTGTTGTAGGATCGAGGACACGCTTAAGGAAATGTTCACTGATGCCACCAATCACTGTTATCAGACTTTCTACTTCGTTTTCGTAAATGTCCAAAAGTGCGCCGACAGCACCTGTTCTTTTATGGCTCATACGGCAAATGTAGATCAGTAGAAAATAACCAGGCGGTTCAGGATTAACAAAGCAAAGAAAGAAGCGGAATTTCCGAAGGCAGTGATCTTTCAGCAATACAAGAGAGCCATCTGCAGGGAGCACCCTAATTTCATTCCTCGCTGGCAGCGCGCCGCAGCCTGTCGTTGATGGCGAGTCCAAGTCCATGCGCAGGAAAAGGAACTGCCAGGATTTCTTCGAATGCACTTGCATCGAGCTCGCGCATCACTGCGAAAAGCCGGCTTGCTGCCTCCTGCAAATCGCCGGCAGGTGATAACAGAATCTGATTTTCCGCTGCGATGCCCGGAAGGTATTTATCAAATCCTATGATGGCAGTACGGGAGCTGGGTTTCGCATCGTTTGTAAGCCAACGGAGTTTTTTTCGCGGCGCATAATGAGTTTTCAGCATGCCCGGTGCGGCCGGGTGACTGCCCGATTCAGTGTGGAAGATCACCGGACCTACACAAGCTTCGATTTGCTCTACGCTAAGTCCGCCCGGACGATATAACACAGGGTTCTCCCCTTCAAACCCTATAATAGTAGACTCTATGCCAACCTTGCATGCGCCGCCGTCTAAAATGTAAGGGATCTTTCCCTGTAACTGCGCGTATACATGATCGGCTGTAGTGGGACTGATATAACCAAATGGATTGGCACTGGGGGCGGCGAGGGGAAAGGGGAGGCTTCTTAGCAATTCCTGTAATAAGGGATGCGCAGGGATGCGGATACCAACCGTGTCCAGTCCGGAAGTGACAAGGTCCGGAATGATCGGCTGTTTGGGAAGTAGTATGGTAACCGGACCGGGACTAAATGCCGAGAACAGATTTCTGGCTTTCTCCGGAATGTTTGTTGTAATCCTTTCTGCAGACTTAATATCAGCCACATGCACAATCAATGGATCAAAATGAGGTCTTTGCTTTGCTTCAAAAATTTTCAAAACAGCTGCTACGTCAAGTGCGTTCGCTGCAAGGCCGTAGACCGTTTCTGTAGGCACACCCACACAAGCTCCTTTTGATAGCCAGTCCGCGGCCATTTGAACATCGTCACCAATCAAAGTCTCATACAACATCGGCGCAAGATACTGCGAAAACAGTAGGGAGGAAAACGGGTTTATGGCTTATCGCGCCCGACAAAACGACCCCTTCCTTCCAGAAAGTTGATCGCGCGGATAATGTTGGCTTCAATGGATTTTTCCGATTTGAGCGCTGCGATGTAACGGACAATCTCTTTGCGCCGGCTTGCCGGAAGCTGCCGGAATACCTTGCTGGCAAGGGGATGCTTGCTTAGTGCTGCATTGAAACCATGGTGTTCAGGAACCGGCGCAGGTTCGGGATCGAAACTGAGTTCAACCCGAATGCTTTCTCCAATTCGTTTTGGAGAGTGGGGCAATATTGTCGTGTTGATGTACAGGTGCCATTCGCCGAGGTAGCGCACAAGGTTTTGTTGAAATGGCTGGTCATTGATATGCCCCTTTACCCGGATCGGACTTTTCTCTTTTCCGGCCGCTTTGCAAATGCGCACTAGCACTTGCGGAGGGAGCGATACATAGGGATTGATACCGATAATCTTCAAAACCGCCCTGAATTTTTCCATACAGCATGGCCTTTGTATAACCAATGTTAAAGGTAAGCATTCAACGTCCGCCTTTCCCTTTGACGACAAAAGCAATCAACTATCTTTGAGGAATAATTTGCCTGTATGAAAGAAGTATTTATTGTTTCGGCGGTAAGAACGCCCATCGGAAGTTTTGGAGGTGCATTGAAGTCACTCACTGCGACTCAGCTGGGTGCTGCAGCTATTAAAGGCGCATTATCAAAGGCTGGCGTAGACCCAACACAGGTGCAGGATGTATTAATGGGTTGTGTTATCCAGGCTAACCTTGGACAGGCGCCGGCCAGGCAGGCTGCAAAGTATGCAGGATTGCCCAATGAAGTGAATTGTACGACAGTGAATAAAGTGTGCGCAAGCGGTATGAAAGCAATTGCGCAGGCGGCGCAGAGCATTTTGCTGGGAGATGCAGATATAGTAGTCGCGGGTGGTATGGAAAGCATGAGCAATATTCCTTTTTATGCTGATCAACTGCGCTGGGGCAATAAGTATGGACATAGTCAGCTTATTGATGGATTGGTAAAAGATGGATTAACGGATGTATATGATGGTAAGGCCATGGGATTAGCGGGCGAATTGTGCGCGAAGGAATGCGGTATCAGCCGTGAAGAGCAGGATGCGTTTGCGATTGAAAGTTACAAGCGCAGTCAGTCGGCCTGGGAAAAAGGCTTATTCTCGAATGAAGTTATACCGGTTGAAATTCCGCAGCGCAAAGGGGATCCGGTAATGGTGGCCAAGGACGAAGAACCCTGGAACGTGAAGTTCGACAAGATTCCGTCCCTCGCCCCCGCTTTTGAAAAGAATGGTACGGTCACTGCTGCCAATGCATCTACCCTTAACGATGGGGCCGCCGCATTGGTGTTGGTTAGCGGGGAAAAGGTAAAAGAACTTGGACTCAAACCCATCGCGAAAATCAGGGCCTATGCGGATGCTGAACAAGCACCTGAATGGTTTACAACAACACCCAGCCTGGCCATTCCGAAGGCCGTACAAAAAGCAGGACTGAAAATGCAGGATATCGAATACTGGGAGATCAACGAAGCATTTTCGGTGGTAGGTATTGAAAACAGTCGCAGGCTCAAATTAGACCCTTCCCGTGTAAACGTACATGGTGGTGCGGTGAGTATTGGTCACCCCCTTGGCGCAAGTGGTGCCCGCATAGTGGTAACGCTGATCCATATTCTGCATGCGAACAATGCAAAACTTGGCGCTGCCGGTATCTGCAATGGCGGCGGAGGCGCAAGCGCGATGGTAATTGAACGTATTTAGGCATTGGCTATTGGCTGTTAGCTGTTGGTAAGTCAGTCTGGTTATTACGTGCGTATTCCTAAGGCTAATTGCGTGCTATACCTTTCTCCGAATGCTATTTTGAACAGGATAAGGACCTCTTACCCCTAACCTCTTGCTCAACGCCCCAAACGCAATAAATCTCTCGTTTCAGCGTATTTGCGTAGTATACCCAAACCTTTTAAAAATTAGTTAACTCCCAAACTTTATCCATGAAAAAACTTCTTTTTGGTCTGCTGACCATGCTCTGCTTCGCTGCTGGTAACGCTCAGAGTTTTATGCATGGGATTGGACTAAATGTATTTGTGGCCAATGCTTCTGGTGGCCAAACCGCTGTGAATGGCGGAATCACGTATTCTCCCCGGGTTAATTTTGTGGAAGGCGATGATATGTCTGTATCAGTCGGTATTCCTTTTACAGCGGGTGTTTCGGGCAGCTACAGTTCAAGTTACAACAGCCAGTACGGCAGCTCCAGCAGCAATACCCTCAGCTTCATGTTGAACGTCCCGCTGGTTGTAAATCTCAATATGGGTGCCGGGTCCACCAAAGATGCGGAAGCTCACTTTGGGTATTTTGTGGGTGCCGGGTATGGATATCATCACGGCAGCTACAATATTTCTGATATCATCAATGTTACAGAGACTTCTTCTAATTTCAATGCCATGGGGCCGGTAGGTAATGCGGGCCTACGGTTTGCTGTCGGGCGAGGCAGTCACAATATTGAAGTACGTTTTCAATACATGAAAGGCCTGAATGATGTTAAACCCAATATCTTCAGTGCAGGCGCAGCCTTCAACTTCTAAATCGCAAAGAAATCAAAAGAAGTCTTTTTGGGTGCAGTACCCCACAGGGTCTTGTGGTTACAAATGCACATTGTATGTTTTTATGATAGCGGGCAGAAGGTCAAACCTGAACTGGATATCGTGTTCACGCTCCAGTCGGTCGAAGTCCGCTGGCCTGGGTCGGTTACCATTTTCAAACAGCAATGCGAGCGACTCCATATACGATTCGTGACCACCCGGCAAACAAAGGTCTATGGTTCGCGCAGGAACTGCACCGCTGTTCCAGAAACTGTGCACCATTCCTTTCGGGCGAAGGTGCCATCCCCCGGCAGGTACTGCTGTTACCGTATCACCCACCATTACATGGACTGTTCCTTCCAATACCCGTAAAATTTCATCAAACCCCTGGTGTAGATGGGGAGGTGCCCCCAGTTCTCCCGGTTGAATAAGGGTTTCCCAAAGAC
>JAGWTK010000245.1 GCA_028876035.1 Bacteroidota bacterium | reverse complement strand
TGGCCACGCGGTCCGGTGCAAAATCTACATAACTTTTTCCCCTTTCATATGTACTGGTAGCATCGCCCTGCCAGAGGTGGGCGTACAGAATTTTTTCAGTGAGTGTGAGCGGCCTTCCAACAACCTTGCGGGCTGCGCTGACGCGGCTTCCAAAACTGCCGTACAGCTTTTTGATCATGTCCAAATCAAATACCATGGTGCATTGTATTTTAAAGGTTTGCAAAACGCCGGTGGGCCGGGATCCAAGGAAAATGAATTGCCGGGAAAGGTTCCGGCCTGCGTTTTAAAAAGTGATGCGAATTTACCGAAAAACGGTGGGTATCAAAACCTTTTCTATTGGTTCTTTAGGGCCTTTTTTTTAAATTAGCAATATGAAGAAGCTGAAGCAATTTGTGGAATGGCAGGTGTTTGGCGTTTGCTCCTATATCGGGGAAAAAGCAGGTATTGCCTCTGCCACCATCCGCAAATATTTTATTTACCTTTCCTTTCTTACCATGGGTTCTCCGCTGGTAATCTATTTGTTTGTAGCTTTCTGGATGAATATAAAAAGGTATATCCTTTCTGCACGCCGGAACCCCCTCCGGTACCTGTAGCAACCGCCCTGATTGGCAGCACATCATTTACATCCCTTGCCATACACATCATGTTTGTGTTTGAATACGATACTGTGAACTATAGTGACCTCCTGCAGGAGATGGCCACCGCTTTTGAGGTGCCATTGGAGGATGATCGTTTGAACTACCCTGCCCGGATCGCGGAAGGCTTTACGCAGGTCGTACGCATGCAGGGGCCGCTCCAGGCCATGGTATATGAATACCGGTTTGCGCAGCCTTTCCGGCTGCGCCGTAAAAAAATTCAGCAGGAATATTATACACTCTGGTTTACCGAAATCCAGGAAGCAGGACAAGTAAAGATTGATATCGGCAACGACTGGTCGCAGCTTAATAATGATCCGTTTTCGGTGGCACTCATGACCAGTTCATTGTTCGAATCGAATTATGAAATCAGCGCTGGTACAAGGGCGCGTGGCGTGAACATTTTGCTCGACAATCAATGGCTGGCGGAACACCTGGGCGTGAATTCGCAGTCCGGCTTATTGCATAAATACCTCTCGCTGAAAAATGCCCGGGTATCGATGGAGCCGCTGGATGCAGAATATAAGAAACTGGTGAACGATGTGATCGACCTGGTAAAAGGCAAAGCACAGTTCAAACAAATAGCCATTCAGAACCGCATCATGTTGCTGATCGAACGGTTCTTCCTGCGCATCGCTGCCAAAATGGAAAGCAATACCCTGCACATCGGCCTTTCCCGGGAAGACATCAACCGTGTGATGGAAATAGAATCGTATATCACCCGTGACCTGTTTAGTCCGGCCCCCTATATCCAGGACCTCGCCAAAAAAGTAAACATCAGCGAAACCAAGCTCAAGAACAATTTCAGGACCGTCTTCGGTATGCCTATCTACCAATATTTCCAGAAAGCCCGGATGCAGGCGGCGCGCGATGTACTTGAATCCAGCAAATATTCGATCAAACAGGTAGCCATTGAAATGGGCTATCATAACCTCAGCAACTTCAGTACAGCCTTTAAAAAAGAATTCGGCATCCTCCCCAGCCAATTGGCCAAGCCAGTGAGCCATTGATTAGTTACTCCTGGTTTTCAGAAGTTTACTGCCTGATTCTCACCAGACCCAGGTCATATTAGGTTTTTTATGTCTTTCTCAGGCATTCCACTGCCGTTTACAGCCATAAACAGATCGCATTGCTGCGCACCTTTCCTCATCGTGCCGCGTCTGATAGTCACCCGCCCCCATCCGCCCGAACTGATCACCGCAAACAACCAGATTATGTTTAAACTAACCTACGAAGGATTGAATTTTAGCGAGCAGGATTTGCCCGAGTTCGTGGAAACGGTAAGCCGGCATGCGTACGGCAAAAAGATTGTACTGAACGATTCGATTGCCACGGGCGATTACAAGCTGCTGGAATTTCCGAATGGATTCTATGCGTACGCCTCTAACTATATTCTTCACCGCGATTTTGAGCTGGAACTCTCAGTGAGCCGGCCCGATTATGTAGCCCTGCACATCAACCAGATCCTGGCTGGTGCTGAATGTAAAATTTCCATCAATGGCCAGTCCGTAGCCTACGACGATAAAGTCATCACCTCGCTTTTCCTGACGGCGGGCAACGATACCTTCCTGTTAAGTGGCAGCAAGGGCGCCTGTGTAAACCGTTTAAAGATTATGGTGCCCATCGCCTGGTTGCAGCAGCAGCCCGCCTTCCTCGAGAACAATTCATTCCGTTCTTATTTCGGATTGAATGAAGAGCGGCTCTACTTCGATGCACTTGACACCACGTATCGTACCATGGTCGACAAAGTAATGGGGGCCGAAGACAACGATTATTACATCAGCGTAACCGAAAACATTGTTACGATGATCACCGAAAGATTTTTTAACCGTTTGAGCGCACGCCTGCGCAAAAACCAGGCAGGCGATGCGATGAACGGAAGGGTTGCATAACCCTGTTTGCCTGCGCCCGTTTTAAGATCCCGTTCCTGTATGACGCTGACCGTAGTTACAATCCGACTTTGAAACCAACTAATTCCCTCCCTGCAATAAGGCCCTGCCAACCGGCGGGGTTTTTTGCATTTGGGTAACAGCACCCGATTTGCCTTTCTTGGCCAGGCGCTTTACTTTTGCCCCAACCTATGGAGGATATCCGCCAAACCTTGCTGATCCTAATCAGCACCCCGCTCTATCTATGTGTAATCGGACTTGAAGTATTGCTCAGCAATCTCCGGCACGATCATGCCTATACCTGGAAGAATACCTGGCAAAATGTTTACCTGATGTTGCTGAATGCCGGGCTGGACCTCGCTTTCCGCGGGGTGTACATCGGACTAATCCTGCAATTTTTTTACACCCATCGTGCTGGTACCATTGCTACGCCGTGGCTGTACTGGCTACTCCTGGTTGTTGCCGAAGACTTTATGTACTATTGGCTGCACCGGGTCGATCATCATTGTCGTTTGTTCTGGGCAACCCATGTCACGCATCATTCATCGGAACAGTTCAACCTCACAGTTGGGTTCCGCTCGTCAGTAATGGAACCGCTGTATCGCTTTGTGTATTTTATTCCCATCGCCTGGCTGGGCTTCAAGCCACTGGACATCGCGCTGGTCTATTCAGCCACGCAGATCTGGGGCATATTGGTACACACCGAAAAGATCCGCAGGCTGGGCTGGCTGGAATACATCCTGGTAACCCCCTCCCATCACCGGGTGCACCACGCATCAAACCCTACTTATCTCGATAAAAACATGGGCATGCTGCTGATCATCTGGGATAAATTATTCGGCACCTTCCAGGAAGAATTGCCCGCCGCCGCTTATGAACCGGTACGCTATGGCCTCACCAGCAACCTGAAAGAACAAGGGCCTGTCCACCTCGTTTTTCACGAATGGAAGGCCGTTTGGACAGATCTGCGCCGACCGGATTTAAGCTGGCGCGAAAAAGCAGGTTACCTCTTTGGTCCCCCCGGCTGGAGCCACGATGGGAGCAGGCATACCAGTGATCAGCTACGGGGTGCTGAAAAAGTGAAGACGCACAGTGTAAAGTCTAAAGTTTAATGGTTTAAGAGTTTAAGGGTTTAAAAGTTCTTCCTGTGCAACGACCAACTTTTTCCGCGTGCCGCTTGCCACTGACCTCTTACCTCTTACCTCCTAGCTCTTACCTGTTTAAAAGTTTAAGAGTTTAAGGGTTTAAAAGTTCCTTTTGTGCAACGACCGGCTCATTGCGCGGGCCGCTTGCCACTGACCTCTTACCTGTTTAAAAGTTTAAAGTCTAAAGTTTAAAGTTCTTTCTGCGCAGCGACCAACTTTTTCCGCAGGCCGCGTGCCGCTTGCCACTGACCTCTTGCCTCTTACCTCTTACCTCTTACCTCCCACCTACGAATGAACGCATGTTGCACCCGCAACGGGCGTCTTTGTACTTTGTACTTGGTACTGGATACCCTTTACCAAACACCTTATTCCCACTCTAATCACATCCCCGCAATCGCTTATAAAAGTCTGCTTATCCTGTCGTAAATTTGCGCATCTTTTTCAAGGCATAACTCCCCGCAGAATGACAAATTTATTTGAGCAACAGGCCGCAGAATTTCAGTCGAGACATATTGGGATTAACGAATCCGCAACCCGCGAAATGCTGAAAACCATTGGCGTTGGATCGATCGATGAACTCATCAGCAAGACTATCCCGGCCTCTATCCGGCTGAAGACGCCGCTTTCCGCGCCACTGGCGCAAAGCGAATTTGCCTACCTGCAGGAACTGAAAAACACGGCATCAAAAAATAAAGTCTTTAAAACCTATATCGGCCAGGGCTATTATGGCACCATTACGCCCAGCGTCATCCTCCGCACCATTTTTGAAAACCCGGGTTGGTATACCCAATACACCCCCTACCAGGCCGAGATATCACAGGGTCGCCTCGAAAGCTTGCTCAATTACCAAACTATTGTAACGGATCTTACTGCGTTACCCATTGCCAATGCTTCTTTGCTGGATGAAGGAACAGCCGCTGCTGAAGCCATGACCATGTTCTTTCACCATGTGAACAAAACCGATGAAATCAAACAACCGAAATTCTTTGTAGACGAGGCTGTGTTCCCGCAAACAAAAGACCTGTTGATTACAAGGGCGGCGCCAATCGGGATAGAACTTGTTTTTGCAGATTATGCAAGCGCAGAAATAGACAATACCTATTTCGGTGCCTTGTTACAGTACCCGAACGACAAAGGCGGGGTAGAAGATTACCGCTCGTTCATCAGCAAAATTCACAGCGCAGGCGGATATGCAGTGGTGGCTACCGACCTGCTGGCGCTTACCCTGCTTACGCCCCCCGGAGAATTGGGCGCCGACGCGGCGGTTGGTTCAGCCCAGCGCTTTGGTGTTCCTATGGGATTCGGCGGACCGCACGCTGCTTTTTTTGCTACCAAAGACGAATTCAAACGTTCGATCCCCGGTCGCCTGATCGGCGTAAGCATCGATGCAAAAGGGAACCGCGCGTTGCGCATGGCACTGCAAACAAGAGAGCAGCATATCAAACGCGAAAAAGCTACTTCAAATATCTGTACCGCGCAGGCATTGCTCGCCAATATGGCGGCCATGTATGCGGTGTACCATGGTGCAGACGGATTGAAAAAAATTGCACTGCGCGTGGCCACCCTCGCTACTGCACTGGAAGCAGCCCTTAGCGACCTGGGTATCCCAAACAGCAATCATGGTTTTTTTGACACCCTGCACCTCAAGGTCAAAGATACCGCTGCCATCCGCAACATCGCTGAAGCGAATCAAATCAACTTCCGCTATTTCGGAGATGGTTCCATCGGCATTACACTTGACGAAACCACCCAGCCA
The DNA here is from genome assembly GCA_028876035.1 of Bacteroidota bacterium. Classification (GTDB taxonomy): domain Bacteria; phylum Bacteroidota; class Bacteroidia; order Chitinophagales; family Chitinophagaceae; genus JACMLD01. Next base: position 709 of record JAGWTK010000245.1, on the reverse strand, counting down.
CAGGATCTCCTGCAAATCATCAGCGTGTTTGAGCAGGCAGGCGGACAACACAGCACGAGCTTTAGTATCGATACAGAAATGCCTGCTGATCGACTACCGTCTTCGCTTAAACGCAGTTCTGCTTTTCTGCAACAAGCTGTTTTCAATACCCATCACAGCGAAAGCCAGATGATGCGGTACATCAAATACCTCGAAAACAAAGACCTTTCCCTCAATACCTCCATGATATCGCTTGGTAGCTGCACCATGAAGCTGAATGCAGCCACCGAACTAATCCCGGTAAGCTGGCCAGAATTTGGCGCGCTGCATCCGTTCATCCCGGCCAACCAGGCACAGGGCTACGCACAAATCATTGAAGAACTCAGCGATTACCTCTGTGCAGTGACCGGTTTCACTGCCTGCAGCCTGCAACCCAATAGCGGTGCCCAGGGTGAATATGCCGGCCTGCTGGCTATCCGCGATTATCATATTGCCAATGGCAACGCACATCGCAACGTGGTGTTGATTCCCATTTCGGCGCATGGCACCAACCCCGCGAGCGCAGTAATGGCAGGCATGAAAGTAGTAGTCGTAAAAAGTGATGAAGAAGGACATATTGATGTAGCCGACCTGAAAGCAAAAGCACTTCAATACAAAGACAGCCTTTCTGCCCTGATGGTAACTTATCCATCTACGCACGGCGTGTTTGAAGAAAGCATTATTGATATCT
>JAGWTK010000244.1 GCA_028876035.1 Bacteroidota bacterium | reverse complement strand
TCGCCGGGCTTGCTGCTTTTCGTTTTTTTGATATTGTTAAGCCCCTGTTTATCCGGAAACTGGAAAAATGGCCGGGTGGTTGGGGTGTAATGGCGGATGACGTGCTGGCGGGCATCTATGCACAGCTGCTGCTGCAAGTGGTTAAGGGATTGAATCTTATATAGCATGCTTACATTTCTGAAGGCACAAATGTCTTCCCTGATTGCTTCTCTCACTGATCTCCTGCTGACGGCCCTGCTGGTGGAACTGGCAGCTATTCCCGTGCTGCAGGCTTCAGTGGAAGGGACCATCACCGGGGGCATTGTGAATTTCGTTATCAACCGCAACTGGGTATTTGAGGGCCGGCAACCTGCAAAGGTGCAGGCAGCGAAATATGCCCTGGTGTGGAGCGGCAACCTGGTATTGAATGCGGCCGGCATGTTTGGCATGACACATTGGTCGGTTTTTCCGTATATAGTTTCGAAGGTGATAGTTAGTATCCTGGTGGGAACCTGCTACAACTATTTCCTGCAAAAAAGGTTTGTATTTAAAGTAAGCCCAGATGTTACTACAGAAAAGGACGCGATATAAAGTTTGGTTATGGTTGGTTGGATTGATCCTGGGGTTTCAATTTGCACAGGCACAGCGCATCACCGTAACGGGTGTTGTGAGTGATTCAACCACCGGCACACCGCTTTCCAATGTGAGTGTGTATTTCAAAAATGGTGGCGGCGTGCGCACAGACGCCCAGGGCGCCTATTTTCTGCAAACAGAGCAATCTCCTGTATACATCGAATTTTCCATTATCGGGTATAAGAAGCTGCGCATTCCGATTAAGCAGGATACCGGCATGCTGGTGATTTCCGTAAAACTCCACGCCACCTATAGCGAACTCTCCAACGTTACTGTTACAAAGAAAAACAAGCAGCGTTATCGTAATAAGGACAACCCGGCAGTGGAACTCATCCGCCAGGTCATCAACCATAAAGATTCAAACAGGGTGGAGTCATTCAACTCTTCCACGTTTGAACGATATGAGAAAATGCAGGTGTCGCTGAGTAACCTTTCTGAAAAGCTTAAGAAGAACCGGTTCACCAAAAAATTCGGATTCGTATTCGATAATGCCGATACCACCAAAATAGAAGGAAAATCGATCCTTCCTGTTTATCTCGAAGAAACCATCTCCAGGAATTACTTACAGAAAAAGCCGGAACGCAGTAAAACGGTTATCGTCGCACAGAAAAAAGTAGATTTTGGTGAATTCATCGATAGCCGCGGCGTAAGCGCCTACCTCAACCGGCTCTATGAAGATGTGGACATCTACAGCAGCAACCTTTCCCTGCTTACCAACCAGTTTTTAAGTCCGATCGCCGATATCGCACCCACGTTCTACATGTACTTCATTAAGGATACGCTGGAAGTGAATGGTGAAAAACTCATTCGCCTGTATTTTTCACCACGCAACCCGAACGATCTGCTGCTGCGCGGTACGCTGTATATCACATTGGACGGACATTATGCGATTCAAAAACTGAATATCCTCGTTAGCAAATACGCCAATATCAACTTTGTGCGTGAACTGAAGATTGCGCAGGATTTTGAGAAAGGCAGTAATGGCCGTTACCACGTGTCGAAGAGCGACATGATTGCCGATTTTGGTTTATCGAAGAACGGCGGTGGCTTTGTTGGGGAACGCACCGTGTCGTACAAAGATTTTCAGACCGACGTGCCCATCGATGACTCTGTATTTGAAGGCCCGCGTACCGTAATACTGGAAGGTGCCCTGAATAAACAGGCCGATTACTGGGATAAGAATCGCCACGATTCCCTTACCAGTTCGGAATCGAAAGTGTATGCCAATATCGACAGCCTGAAGAAAATGCCTTCGTTCAAACGTACACTGGACATTGCCACCTTGCTGCTGGCGGGGTATAAAACCTTTGGTCCGGTTGAAGTGGGACCGGTGAATACATTTTACAGCTTTAACCCGGTGGAAGGGTTCCGCCTGCGTTTAGGCGGTAGAACCACCCCCAAACTCAGCAACCGGTTTTATACGGAAACCTACGCCGCCTACGGTTTCAAGGATGAGAAATGGAAATACTTTTTGAGTGGTACGTATTCGATCAACAATAAAACGATTTACGATTTCCCGTTACACTACCTGCGGGCATCGTTTCAGCGCGATACCAAGATACCCGGACAGGAACTGCAGTTCGTGCAGGAAGATAACCTACTGCTTTCTTTCAAACGGGGCGATAATAACAAATGGCTGTACAACGATATTTTCCGTCTCGATTACGTGCGGGAGCTGAACAACCATCTTTCGTATACACTCGGTACAAAGTATTGGAAACAGTCACCGGCAGGTAAGGAATTTGTGTACCAGAAAGACGTAAATGGCTCGGCGTATAACCTGCCCGCTATCACCACTGGTGAACTATCGGTCGAATTCCGTTACGCGCCGCATGAACAATTCTACCAGGGCAAACTGTACCGTATACCGATTTTCAACAAGTATCCTATTTTTAAACTGCGCTATATTGCGGGGGTGAAGGGGTTATTCGGTGGTGAGTACAATTACCAGTCGATCAATGCCAATATCTATAAACGTTTTTATCTATCACAACTCGGATACACAGACGTATCACTGGAAGGCGGTTACCTCGCTGGAAAAGTGCCTTTTCCGCTGATGGATATCCACCGCGCCAATCAAACCTATTCCTACCAGTTGCAGTCGTACAACCTGATGAACTTCCTTGAGTTTGTAAGTGATCATTATGTTGCTTTGAATGTTGATCACTATTTCAATGGTTTCATTTTTAACAAAATTCCATTGATAAAGAAGGCCAAGCTTCGGGAAGTGGTTACAGCAAAGGTTTTGTATGGCGGCATCAGGGATGAAAACAATCCGGCCAAAACACCCGACCAGGTGAAATTCCCGGTGACCAATGGGGTCACTTCTACGTTTAGCCTTTCCCGCGAGCCGTACATCGAGTGCAGCGTGGGCATTGCCAATATCCTGAAAATCTTCAGGGTGGATGTGGTTAAACGGTTTACCTACCTGGATCATCCCAATGTACCGCAGTGGGGTATAAGAGGAAGGTTTAAATTTGATTTTTAAAAGGGCTTCAATGAGTGTCAGAGACAGGCTACAGCAATTCATATATTCCATCATCAATCCGTTTGTAAGGCTGCTGATCAGGATCGGCCTCACGCCGAATGGGGTAACCACCATTGGCCTTATGCTGAACATTGGGGTAGCTGTTGTGTTTATTGCCGGGGCCGAGAAAAGCAATCGCGGTGATCTTTCCTATGTCGGCTGGGCCGGTGCCCTGATTTTGTTTGCCGGTTTGTTTGATATGCTTGACGGACAAGTAGCGCGGCTGGGCAATATGAGTTCGGCCTTCGGAGCCATGTATGATTCCGTGCTGGATCGCTACAGCGAGCTGTTCATGTTCCTCGGTATTTGTTACTACCTCGTATCACACCATTATTTTATCAGCTCATTATCGGCCTTTGTAGCGTTGATAGGCTCAATGATGGTGAGCTATACCCGCGCCAGGGCCGAGGGATTGGGGATTGCGCTGAAAGGCGGCCTGATGCAAAGACCAGAAAGAGTTGTACTCGTAGGTATAGCAGCGCTGGCTTGTGGTATTACCGGCAGCATTATCGGGGGAGATTATAAATTGTATGTGCCTGGTATTTCTTTTCATGTGTTTGAAACCATGACCATTTTCACACTTCCGCTGGGTATCATGGCGATTCTCACCAATATTACCGCGATACGCCGCCTCCGCGATGCCAAAAAGGCCTTTGATCAAAGGGAAGTAGCTGCAACAGCCGCAGTAACAGAAAAAGAAAAAGCGAAGGATAAGCTCCCGGCGAAGTCGGCCCTGATGGTATTGCTCCTGCTAACGGCGGCTTCGATGCAAATAGTTGCAGGGCAGGCACCGGCAGCAGCAGAGGCAGATAAACGCCTGATGGATAGCTTTCCCGTGCCACCCCGTACACCCAATCATTTGTTTTACCTGCAGCGCACTTCTAACCGCAATACCATTGTATATGATTTAAATATCGTAAACGGGGAGCCCGATAAGGACGACCCGGTGCATGCGTATTGGATACGCTATTCTGAAAAAGGTCAGAAGGAGGAACTTTCTTATATACAACGTACTTTTGCCTACGGCATTAAGGCGGCAGAACTGAGTAATAAGAGCGGGTATAGCCTGCATTTTGTGTCCTACAAGAAATACCAGCTTTTCCTGCTCCGTTCACCAGGCGATAATAAGTACCGGGTATACACAACCGTAAATTCCAAACCGGTGGTATTAAACCGGATCTTTATCAAAATCAACGGTGGTTCGTTTTGGTCGCCAAAAATTGAATACGTGGAAATCCGGGGAACCGATACGAACGGCAGGGAAATATCGGACCGGCTGAAAATATAGTAGCTATGCCCAAAAATTACATTTCAAACGATGCGGGGTCAACCAGGATGTTCAAAAGCGATTTCCTGGAAAGTTTGTCGAAGGTGCATTATTCCGTGCCTTTGTTTATTTACGTGCCCGTGATCATTGTATTTATCTATCGTTCGCTCGCGGTCGTGGGCAACAGCATTCCGCGCTTATTCCTTTACCTGGGGGCGGGTTTATTTATCTGGACCATTACTGAATACATTCTGCATCGTTTTATCTTTCACTATGTGCCGAAGTCGGGCTGGGGTTTGCGCCTGCACTTTATCTTTCACGGGGTTCACCACGACTACCCGCGTGACGCGAAGCGACTGGTAATGCCTCCATCTGCCAGTATTCCCCTTGCCTTGTTGTTTTATTTTTTGTTCACCTGGTTATTGCCAGGAACAATGATTGATGCATTCTTCGCAGGATTCCTGGCGGGTTATCTTACCTATGACATGATGCACTATGCTATGCACCATGCGAATTTCAGGAGTCCGATCATGAAGGCGATCAAGCAACACCATATGCTGCACCATTACGCCGATGCCAGCAAGGGATACGGTGTGAGTTCTTCCTTATGGGACCTTATTTTCAGAACAACCTTTCCCCCGAAAAAGCAAGAAAGCAGCCATTAATGGCCACCCGACTGTTCACGACGCGTTTATTGCTCATCATGTTTGTGATATCAGCAGCCTACCTGTTGTTGTCCTATGCATTGATTGGCTTTCGCCCGGAGCAGGTGTTCCTGGTGGTATTGTGTAATGTGCTTTTCTTTTCTTCGCTGGCTACCCGCAGTTTTGTTATTTCATTTTCTGTTTTCATTGTATACTGGATCATATTCGATTACATGAAAGCCTTTCCAAATTATCGCTTTCAACCCGTGCACATTGAACAGATATACCATGCGGAGAAGAGTATTTTTGGGATAACCGTCAACGGCGTACGGCTTACGCCCAATGAGTTCTGGCAACAACATCCTTCGCGCTGGCTCGATATCATTACAGGCTTATTCTATCTCTGCTGGATCCCCGTTCCCCTGGGCTTTGCCTTCTACCTGTATTTTAAGAAACTGCCCGATTTTTATAAATTCTCCTTCACCTTCCTGGTTGTAAACCTCATTGGTTTTGTGGTGTATTATTCCTACCCTGCGGCACCGCCCTGGTATATTACCCAGTACGGTTTTGTGTTTCGCCAGGGGATTCCCGGGAATACGGCGGGGCTGGCGCGTTTCGACGCATTGGTGCACGCAAATATTTTTCAATCCCTGTATACCAAAGGCTCCAATGTTTTTGCGGCAATGCCTTCCCTGCATTCTGCCTACCCGATCATCGTGTTTTATTATGCAGTGAAGAATAAGATGCCGGTGATGCGGGTAGTTGCGGCTGTGGTGATGTGTGGTATCTGGTTTTCTGCCGTGTATACCAACCACCATTATGTATTAGATGTGCTGGCGGGCATCGTATGCGCCATTGTGGGCATCAGCCTTTTCAATGCGCTTTACCGTTATTTCTTCGGGAAGCGGAACCCGGAAGTGCTAAGTTCTAAGTAATAAGTTCTAAGTTGTACGTCTTCGGCGCTAAAGACCTACATCCAGCAATCCAGAAATCAATAAATCACTGTTGTCCGGGGAAAACAGTGAAATGATTGTTTTTGCTTGTTTTTCTGTTTAATGAGTACAATTTGGTTTAGCATGGGGTTAGGTTGGGAAAAGGTAAAGCTGAGTTTTGTTTGGTTCC
>JAGWTK010000243.1 GCA_028876035.1 Bacteroidota bacterium | reverse complement strand
GCCAAGGTATTGGGTATAATTGGCAGGGATATCAAAATATTGCCTCAACAATTCGGGATAAAGCACCTGGAATCCAAACAGGGTAGGGAAGCCCTGCATTTCGATCAGTTGGGGAACCAGTTCGTTGTTGTCATTCAAACAAATGCCAAAATCAAATGCAATCATCTGGCAAATATTGTTTTCGCCGGGCACGAACTCATCCGGTGGAATGCTGCGATTGGTTAACTCGTGAAAACCGGGTGCCACTATAACATCTACGATGCTTTCACAGGCATCGAGTAATTTTTGTGTAAACGCCTTGTCTACAAACTCCGGCGTTTCTGCTACCCTGAATTCGATGGCACCCGGGTAGTGACTGTTTAAATCTGCCAGGAATCGTTCATAGGTCGCTGCGCTGAAACGTTCATTGAATTGCTTCCGTAATGCGGGAACCATAGCACCGGTTTTGTTCACGGAAGTTAACAGTAAATCGCGATATTGGAACAAGGGCCGCTAGCAGGGTTAATCCGCGCTTCGTGACCAATCTTGTTAGCTTATGCACTGCCTGTATTATAAAACAGCTTGTGCAGCCCGGGTCAGGCCCGTCAAAATTGCTTGTTCAAAATATGGTAGTCTATTTTCGCCATGTAGGGAAAATAGGGCAGGCTTTCGATCAGTTGCTTAGCCCTGGATTCATCCACGCTCTGAAAAATAAGAACAGCGTCTTTTTTTGAAACTGAAATAAAAAAATGCGCCAGGATATTTTCTGCTTTCCATTGATTCACGTATTCCATTTCCCTGCGCGGTAAGTCAGGATTGCCTTTGATGGTTTCTATTCCCGCGTCCGAAAGCGTGATGAGTACAAGTATGCTGTTCACTTTTGGTAGGTATGATAAGTTGGCTAAAGTTAAATTAATTTTACCGGCTACCTTCCCTGCCTCCACGACTTTACAAGGCCTTTCGCATTTATTGTCGATTATCGACACCCGGCTGTGAACGATCGACTACCAACTAGAGACTACCGACTACCGACTATCGACTACGAACTAAAGACTACCGACTAAGGACTAAGGACTAGGGACTACGGACTAAGGACTACCGACTAATTCCTCAGACTGTTAATATGCGCAATCGCCAGGGTCAAAAAATTGGGGAGGATATGCGTGTAGGTAGAACGAATCTTGTCGGGATCGTTCAGTTGTTCTATCATGCTTTGCCATTTAGCGAATCCATGGTTGGCGATCACGGTTTCTTTTTTATCATCGCGCTGCAGGTACATGGTCATACCGGTAGCATCGGCTTCGGGGTGAAACTGGGTGCCGATCATGAATTCGTTGAAACGAACAGCCATGAGTGCGCGCTCATAGGGCACATGTGGCCGGTCCTTCTCGATACAAAGGATGCTGGCACCGAGCTGGCGAAATCGTTGGTGGTTGGGCTGAATCACCTGGTAGTCGCGGCTGTCCACCGAAAAGAATGGGTCGTTCAGACCGGCAAAAATGGGTTCTTGTTTGGCATCCGGAAGCACATGTACCGGGAACACGCCAAAAGCGGTGGACTTGCGTCTGGTTACATGAGCGATATTGTAATGGCGGCAGGCCAGCTGGTAGGAATGGCAGATAAAGAATACAAACTTCTTTTGCAGGTTGGCTTCATTCTGGTTCCATTTTTCAATCTGGTCAAGCCAGTGAAAGTATTTCTCTTCCCATTCGCTGCCGATGCTCTCAAGCGGGGAGCCGGGCCCGCCACTTGAAATATAAATATCGTAATCGGTGGATGGCACCTGTAACTGCACCCTCACTTCAAATTCATCCCAGCTCAGGTTGATATTATTCTCGCCAGCGTACTGCGTAAGGATCTCCCTGATACAGCGCATGCCCTGGTTGGGCATCTGCTCGTTCATATCGAGGATGGCTACCCGTATTGTCTGCTTTTCAGTGCCCATGATAATCGGCAAAAATAACGAATTTTCGCAGAAGGCATTGCATGCATGGACTGGTAAGCAGCTACAAATACTGAAAACTGCTTATGCGAACAGGCACTTGATCAAGCTCATATTTCGCGCTGCTGCTTAGGGTATCAGCGCTTTGTACATCATTTCGGCTACCAGTGTATTGCCGGCGTCATTGAGGTGTACCCGATCTTTGGTAAGAATGCCGGATTCCTGGTTGTCTTTGTTATTGGCGAGATTGTATTCGAGGAATGCTTTGCGCAGGTCGATGAGTCCGCAGTTGTTGTTTTTCGCAATGTTGCGCACGATGCCGGCATATTTGTTAAGGTCGCCGTCGAGCTGGTTGCTGAAATCTGTTCTTTCGCCAATCGCCGCAGGCGTACAAAGCCACACTTTTATATTTTTTGCTTGCAGTTTTTTGATGATGGCGTTGTAGAACCGTTCGAACTTGTCGGCATCCGTGCCGGTGCCGAAACTTTGTTTGTGCCAAACATCGTTTACGCCCACCCATATGACCACCACATCGGGATTCTTAGCAAGCACGTCGTCGTCCATGCGCAAATAGAGGTCATACACTTTATTGCCCCCGATACCGGCACCCACCAATTCGAAGCCGGCATCTTTCCCGCTTTGTTTGAGCATATCGTTCATGCGCATGATGTAGCCGCCCGGTTGTGCACCTGCCTGTGTAATTGAATCACCAAAGAAGAGAATGCGTTGCTTTTTTTGTTTAGCGGTAAATGCGACTGCCACAACGAGGAACATTGTTACCGTTAGAACGGAGAGGAATTTTTTCATATGCCTTCTTTATTTTTTTTGATACACATTTTTACCGGCAATCCAGGTGCTGATTACTTTTGTTGCCAGTAATTTTTCCGGCGGAGCTTTCATCAGGTCCTGGTTGAGGATAACAAAATCTGCCCACTTGCCTTTTTCCAGGCTGCCTTTTTCATCTTCTTCAAAGTTTGCTTTCGCGGCCCAGATGGTCATCCCCCGCAAAGCCTCTTCCCGGGTCAGCGCATTTTCCATTTGAAAACCTGCAGCAGGATAACCCTTTGCATCTTTTCGTACGACGGCTGCATAAAAGGTTTTGAAAGGCGAAATATCTTCAACCGGGAAGTCGGTCCCGAGGGGAAGCCATCCATTTTGCTGCAGCAGTTCTTTGTAGGCATAGGCGGTTTTCACCCGTTCGGCACCGAGGCGATCGCCTGCCCAGTACATGTCTGAGGTGGCATGGGTGGGCTGTACGGAAGGGATAATAGCAGACTGCCCGAAGAGGCGCAGATCTGCATTCGCTACCACCTGTGCATGTTCAATGCGCCAACGCAGATCATTTTTACCATTCAGGTATTTCGCATAGATCTGCAGGATCACGCGATTACCACTGTCGCCAATTGCATGCGTGCACATTTGAAAACCCATTTTTTGTATGGTTGCTGCTACCGAGTCAAAGTGGCTGGCAGAACTCAGGAGAAAACCCGACCAGCCGGGCTTGTCGCTATAAGGTTGCAGCAGGCAGGCTCCTCTTGATCCCAGCGCCCCGTCTGCATATACTTTAAAAGACCTCACATTTAACTGATCTGTCTTGATCTTACCACGCGCAGCAGCAAAGCTGAAGTTGGCCGGGTTATCACTCAGCATGGCATACACACGCATTTTAAGCAGACCGTTCCGTTGCAGGCTGTCAATAAGGTTTACCATCTGGTAGTCAAGTCCGCAATCATCCACTGTGGTTAGCCCGGAGGCAAAACAATTTTGCTGTGCCTGATCCAATGCACTGGCGATAGTGGCTGCTGAGGGTGGCGGGATGATATTAGTGACCAGGTCGGTAGCATTGTCGATGAGGATGCCCGTTAGTTTGCCATTCTTTGTTTCTACCGAACCACCCACCAGGGTTGCACCTGGCTTTACCCCGGCCAGGTCGAGCGCTTTCTGGTTCGCAATAACAGCATGTCCGTCCACCCTTGTCAGCACCACCGGCCGATCGGGAAAAAGTTTGTTCAGCTCACTGTTATCAGGGAAATTTTTTACAGCCCAGTCGTTTTGATCCCAGCCCCTGCCTATTAACCAGCCTTCCGGGTGCGCCGCTGCAAATTCTTTGAGGCGGCCCAGTATCGATTCCCAGCTGTCCGTGCCCGTTAGATCGGCTTTTTGCAGGCCAAGGGCATAGCCGACAAAATGGGCATGTGCATCAATAAACCCGGGGTATACAAACTGACCGCTGCCATCGATCGTGCTATCGGCAGTGTAAGCATCGCTGATCGCGGCATTGCTGCCGGTAGCCAAAATGCGCCCTCCTGCAATGGCCATTGATTGTGCTGCTGCAAACGAACTGTCGACCGAATAAATCGTTGCATTCTGAATGATCAAATCTGCTTTCTGCCTGGTACCGCAGGATGATAACAGGCTACCCAGGACCAGCGAAATCGGGAACCATTTTTTCATGCGTGTTTTTTAGCGCCCCTAAATTAAGGGCTTAACGAATAAGAAACTGGCAGCAGGAATTAAAGATCTGCCGGCAAGAAAAAAAGCCGCACTACAGCGGCTTTTGGATGCATATCATTGGTCGTTACCGAACTTTTGATATCCTGTCTGTCACTACCTTTTTATCATACACCAGCCGGATACTGTAAATACCATTGGCAAAACGCGTCAGGTCAAGGGCTATCCATGAAGGCGCGTTCCCGTTATACGTCTGCTGTAACAGCAGTTGCCCGGTTGAACTAAATACCTGCAATCCTTTCAGCGTTGTTGGATTTCCATAATGCCTTACGTTCACCGCGCCGTTGCTGGGATTGGGCGTGATGAGGTAACCCTGTGATTTTAATGTTGCGGGAAGTGTAACTGCGTTGATATTTACATTGTCCAGGTAAATATTGTTTCCTCCATTGGCGATACTCCTGAACAAGACCTGGAAGTTTCCGCTGCTGCCGCCGAGCTGGCGTGTCAGGTCAACTCTGTCGGTCCGCCAGGATCCGGTGCCCGCTGGCACAAATCCAATCGTATCCGAAGCCGGATATACGGCGGGGAAATTTGGATCGCCGACCGTCTGCAACTGGTATCCCCATTTTTTGTATACACTGGTAAAACTAATGCCGCAGTCTTTTGTCAGCAATACCTCCAGGGTGTCCAGTGGCACATTCGTGCTGCCGGGGTATTTGCCGGTTACATGCGCGAGGTCAAACTTCAGGAATACGGAGTCGGGATTGTTGATCTGTACAAGTGGTGCATACAAATCGTCTTTAGCACCGGCCGTCTTCAATACATAGTCTCGAATCACGGCAGCTGCAACACCACTGGAGGAGGCACGGTTGGTCCTTTCCCAGGTATGCGCATTGTTTGACTTCACCACTATCCAGTTGGCAGGGGGGAATACCGATCCCTCGAACCCCTCTTTTACGGGTGACGGCACCGGCGCGAGCACCACGAGGTTAACGGATAGCGTGTCATTACTGGTCACCTGGTCGGGTAGTCCGTTCGGATCTGAGGTGAAAACAGTCAGTATATGATTTCCCGCCGGAATATTACTGATGGTATTAAGTGTTCTTTGCGCCGTTTGCAGTCGCGTGAGTGTGCCGCTGTAAGTAAGCGTTGTAAGCGCGCCGTTATCGAGGCGGTAATTTATTTTCAGCGATGTAATGGTGTCTTTTCCTTTATTTGCGACGATGACAGATGGTGTAATACTGGAGCCGCCACAAATAACGGCAGGCAGGTTTGAAATGGAAACAACTGCCGCATCGCGGGTGGGCAGCGTAGCGGCCGATACACTGATATCATCGATATAGGTATTGTTGCCAAAGGCGTTTGTGTTCCGGAAACGTATCAGCATCTTTTGTCCGGGCACGATATAGGGGGTAAGATTGATTGTTTCGGCGCGCCAGCGCTCGGGTTGCGCAGGTGTCGCGATAAACGCATCCGTTTGGGGCCCTTCCACTGTTTTTAACGCCGCACCTGTTTTTTTGAATACTTCCGAATAGCTGAGCCCATTATCGCCTGATACATATACTTCCAGTCCGTCCCACGTAGAAACATCCGTTAGATCGTAGGCTCCATATGCTACGTTGAAACGCAGGACAGATGAATCGGAACTGCCGAAATCTATGGCAGGCGAAATGATTTCATCGAGGGTACCTACCTGGTTAATATTGTAATTGTTATAAAACGCTGCTCCTGCTGCGTTCAGTCCGGCTGTGCTGCTTCTCGTCCATGCATTACCGTTAGGGTTGAACAGCAGCCACTGCGA
>JAGWTK010000242.1 GCA_028876035.1 Bacteroidota bacterium | reverse complement strand
AATCCTGGCATTTCTTATTGACTTTATTTTTGCTGTGCAAGAAACGTAGTCATTGGCACTATATCTTGTCTGTACCAAGTCCAGTGAATCTACTACTGTCTTATGGTCGTGCGAAATTTCATCTATTGCATTCCTCAACTTTCGAGCGAACGAAGTCGAATCATTTAAAAATCTTTCCTGGGGTTCGAACTTTGATCGAAGGATCGTATCAAGGAATAAGGTGCACCTTCTGGCTGTGTCATCAAACAATCTATTGTGCAATCGAATCACTTTAGACTCGATTTCGGCGGAATCGTAAGTGCCTTTACCCGCCATATTGAAGATTACTTCTTCGTCGTCGCCCAGATAGTAATTATAGGTGCTGGTAGCAATGATTTCGTTTAGAATCTCATTATAGGCATTTAGGTACCTATCAGATGTTTGAATCTCGCATTTTCTGTATTGCTTTTGACAAGACGATAAAATGTTGAGAATAGCCAGGAACAGCATTGCTCTTGCCATAAAATTTTCTGATTAGATACGAGGTGCACCCTATTCCATAACTGCACCTCGCTATGAACTCAGAAAGCATGGTGAATCCTTACGCCCTAGCCACGCTGCATGGATTTCTAATAGGGTTGATACCCTTTAATAACAACCTTCAGTGCAGGCTGTATCTCTTTTGGCTTTACCGGCAAACCTTTATTGCCCCAGCTATTGCGGACATAATTGATCACATCTGCGGTCTCTTCATCATTGGTGCCGGCCGGTGCCATCTCGCCATTGTACGTCTTACCGCCTGCTTTGATCTCACCGCGCATGCCTTTAACGATAAGTTGCACCAAACGATCTTTTTGCGCCAGCCACTCCGATTTTACCAAGGAAGGATACACCGGATCCAATCCCTTGCCTTCGGCCATATGGCAATTCACGCATTTTGTCATGTACACTTCTTGTCCGCGTGCAATACTGGCCTTGATGCTAAAGGGCTGCTGGTAGGAGGAGGATAGGGTCGCAAAAAGGGCCAGACTGAGAATGATGATGTAGGTTTTCATTGTTTGTTAGTCGGTGTATGGTTGGGGGCGAGGGGTCAGCGGTAAGGGGTGTTCGACGATTGGGCGGAGCTCAGAATGAAACCCAGCTGCCTTCATGGGTGGACTTTCCAAAGGAGCGCCACAAGCTGCATGCTGAAAGCTACAGGCTTTCCTCGTCTCACTGACTGTTTTAACTTTTAAATTTTAGATTACGCATATACCGGGAAAAAGGTCAGAGGTATGCGGTAAGGGGGCGTCATTTCGTGTTCGCAACTATGAATAAAGGACCTCTCGCCGCTTACCTCCTACCTCTTAACTCTTACCTCTTACCTCTCACCCCTCACCTCTTCCCTTCAACCAATATTACTCAAACTAAAAGGCATCTTCCGCAACCGAATTCCGGTTGCCATAAAGATCGCATTCGCCAGTGCCGGTGCAAGCGGTGGCAAACCAGGTTCACCTACGCCTTTTAACTCACCACCTTCGGTGAGTATATGCACTTCCACCGTCGGCGCTTCGTGTATGCGTGTCTGTGGGTTGTCGTTGAAATTACTTTGCTTCACTTTGCCTCCTTCTAACGTAATGCCAGGCTTGGTTGCTGCACTCAATGCCATGATCACGCCGCCTTCTACCTGGTTGCGCACATTGTCGGGATTCACTACTTCACCCAAATCAATCACCACATACACCTTATCTATCTTAACTGAATTCTTCGCTTTGTTATAAGTCACTTCTACTGCATGCGCGCTCAGTCCTGCAAAGAATTTCCACTGTGCCATACCGCGGCCCTTTCCAGCAGGCAGTGGCTTGTCCCAATTTGTTACTTCCCTCAATTTTTCCAACACGCGTTTGGTATCAGATGGTTTGCTGAGCATTTCCAGCCTGAACAACAAGGGATCTTTTTTGGCCTTGTGTGCAAGTTCATCGATGAAACATTCGTGCGCAAAAGCCAGTGTTGAACTGGTCACCGAACGCCAGGCAGCAATGGGCACATGGTAATCGGCACGCACGTAAGACGTCTTCAAATTAGGAATCTCATAATCCTGCTCTCCGATTCCTTCCACCATGGTGCCGTCTACTTTGTTCTTATCGTATTCATCGCCGCCCGACTCAGACATGGAAGGCGAGATCACTTTATGTTCAAAACTGATCAATGTACCATCTGCTCCAACCGATCCCGACAGTTGCGAGAAGGTCATGGGCCTGAATGGTCCAAACTGCGTGCTGTCTTCTCTCGACCAGATGACTTTAACAGGCTTATCCGACTGTTTGGCAATATTCACTGCTTCAATGAGGTAATCCAGGTAGAGCCTTCTTCCAAATCCACCGCCGATGAATTGATTGTGAAGCGTAATATTTTCTGGTTTGATGCCTACCTGTGCATGCAAATCACCAGGACCAGTACCCACTACCGAATCGACTACCTGGGTTGAAGTCCAGAGTTCCAGTTTATCATCTTTCACCTGCGCAACACAATTCAAAGGTTCTAAGGTATGATGCGCTACAACCGGCGTTTCATAAAATGCCTGCAATTTCTGATTGGGTTTTATACTGCCGTCTGCTATATTGCCTTTCGTTTTATCTATCACGCCGTCTTTTTTCGCCAATGCACGCAGCGTATTATCGTATGCTGCCGAACTGAATTTTTCATAGCCCTTTGTATCCCATTCCACCTTCAATGCCCTCCTGCCCTGCACTGCCGCCCAGTACGAATCAGCAATCACTGCCACGCCGGTATAGGTATAGATGCCCACTTTACGAACGGCTTCTACTACTTTCACCACACCAGGCGTTTTAAGTGTGTCGCTGCTATCAAAACTTTTTAAGGTACCACCCAACACCGGACAACGCTGCACCGAGGCATAGAGCATACCCGGCACCTCGGAGTCAATTCCGAATACGGCCTGACCGGTTATCTTTAATGGTATATCTGGCCGCTTGACGGCTTTACCAAGAATCTTAAAGTCTTTGGCCTCTTTTAGCTTCGGCTCTTTGGGCAATTCCAGCTTAGCTGCTTCTTCAGCTAATTCACCATAGGTAAAAGATTTCCCTGTTGGACGGTGAATTATCTTTCCTTCTTCTGCATAACAGGTATCGGCGCCAACGCCCCATTGATTACTGGCCGCCCTGATCAATACTTCTCTTGCAGAAGCGCCCACTTTTCTCAATTGCTGGTAGCTGCCTCTTACCGAATAACTGCCGCCCACCCATTGCGAACCGGCAAATGCTTTCTCGCCATTGGTCATCCTGATTGTTACCTGGTTCAACGACACTTCCAGTTCTTCTGCAATCAGCGACGGAATTGATTGAAATGTTCCCTGTCCCATTTCGGGGCGCGGATTGAATATGGTGATTCCGCCATTGGGCTCAATCAAAATATAGGGTGTAATATTTTTGGCTTCAGCAAGACTGGCTGCTTTCCGCACTTCTCCATGCACACCGGAAATACCCAGCCATAAACCAATACCGGTAACACCGGTGCTTTTGATAAAACTGCGTCTGGTTACTTGTTTCATTGCTTTGTGTTGAAAGTCGGAAAGAAATTATTTACTGGCAGCAGCGGCTGTCTTGATGGCTTTGCGTATTCGCTGGTAGGTGCCACAGCGGCAAAGATTTCCCCGCATGGCCGCATCGATATCAGCGTCAGTCGGATGCGGATTTTTTTGGAGCAGGGCAACGGCCGACATGATCTGGCCCGACTGGCAATACCCGCATTGCGGCACCTGCTCTTCGATCCAGGCTTTTTGTACCGGGTGGCCCGCATCTGCCGAAATACCCTCGATGGTGGTGATGGCAAGATTGTTCGCGGCGCTTACCGGCAACGAACAGGAGCGAATGGGTTGTCCGTTCAGATGCACGGTACAGGCACCACACTGACCAATGCCACAACCATACTTGGTTCCTTTCAGCCCAATTACATCGCGGATGGCCCACAACAGCGGCATCTGCGGATCCAGGTCCACCTGGTGCGCTTTGCCATTAATTTGTAAAGTGATTGCAGCCATAAAGCAGTATTTAAATTTCTATAACAGGCAAGTGTTTTAGTGAGACGGTCACAGGGTAACAGCGGGGGAATCGCCTCAAAAGCTACGACAAACAAACAACATAGAAAACGATATTGTTGGGCCGGGCGGCTGTTACGCCCTATTGATTTCTTTTTATTTCGATGCTCACGAGTGCTTTTATAAAGCGCCGGCCTTTCCGGACATCCTTTGCAGCTATAAGCAACATTCGTTCTTGCCGGTGCTGCAATGACTCGCCGTCGGCTTCCGTTACCAGGTAAAAACTGGCTGCACCCTCGTTGTTGAACAATTCGTTCCAGGAAAAAAGGGCGGCGAACCCATCTGACCCTTTTGCGACGAGATAATATTGGTTGAGGCTCCTGGCATCCGGGCTGGTAATTTTCACTTTTGCCAGCATATCTGTCAGCATTACGCCTTTCATGCTTTTATAGACGCGCTTTACCTCGCCTTTATGGTTGGCGATTTCCATTGCACCGAGCTCAACTGATTTGTAGTCTTTCAAATCACTGAAATGGAAAACGACAGGTGCTTCTACCAGTCCGCTTACCACAAATGAATCCGAGGGAATGATGTTTTCCTGCGCGCTGAGGGTGAAACAATGCACCCACAAAAGAAACAGTAGTATAAAAGGTCTTCTCATTTGCATTGGTAAGAATCATCATTGCGGGTTAATGTCTTTCTCCTTTTCGCACTTTAAAAACATGCAATAACTGTGGAAACAAGGCATCCATGGCTTCTTGTACGGCAGCCGGTGACCCGGGCAAGGTAATTATTAACGTGTTCCCCGAGAAGCCGGCCACGCCCCTCGACAACATCGCGAAGGGCATTCTTTCCTGGCCGTAGCTGCGCAGGGTTTCCATCACGCCGTCCAATGCGGTATCAATTAAAGGCGCAATGGCTTCCGGTGTTTTATCCCGGGGCGAAACACCCGTGCCTCCGCTTAGCAGGATGATGTCAACACCGGCTGCCACCAATTCCCTTGTGCGTCCCTGGATCTGGCCAACTTCGTCCGGTAGCGCTTCCCGCAGAACGACTTCCAGGCCGTGTTTCTGCAAACCCTGCTCCGCTAGCGGACCAGAAACATCTGCTGATGTTCCCTGCGCAACCGTATCCGAGCAAACCAACACTGCTGCTTTTAAACCGGCGACATTCGTGGTGTGGCCCGACTTACCACCTTGTTTAGTCAACAGCCGAATCGTTCCTATTTCTACCTTTTTGTCGATCGGCTTGAGCATATCATACATGGTCAACGCAGTGATGGCTGCGCCATGCATGGCTTCCACTTCTACTCCTGTGCGATAGATGCAGTGTACTTCTACTTCGATCAAAATGGTCAGTCCCTCGATGGTATGGCGAATGGCCGTGTATTCAACCGGCAGAGGGTGACAGTCGGGGATCACATCACTGGTCTTTTTCACCGCCAGCAATCCCGCAGCACGCGAGAATTCAAATACATCACCCTTGGGTATGCGCTTTTCACGGATCGCTGCAATGGTTTGTTCTGAAGAAACCTGCAACACCGCTTGCGCAATGGCCTTGCGGAGGGTGGCATTTTTATGGGTGATGTTCACCATGATTACTGATTCGTTTTCCATTGATAAGAATCGTCCGCAAACAACTCCTTTCCCCAAACGGGTAATTCTTTTTTTATCCGCTCGACGATTTCTGTACAGGCATCAACGGCGGGTTTACGATGGGCAGAGGAAGTGAATACAAACAAACAAATCTCTCCCACCGCTACTTCGCCGAGGCTATGGTAGATGTGCATGCAATGCAGGGGATATTTCGCAAATACCGCTTCTCTTATCTCATGCATTTGCTGGTTGGCCATTTCTTCGTAAGCCGTATAGTCTATCGCACGCACTGTTTTTCCGTCAATATTATCTGCCCTTACCTGCCCTAGAAAAAGGCTGTGCCCACCAATGCCGGTTTTACTCCTGTGCTGATCGATACTCTCTGCAATTTTGGTTGCAGGTATCGCGCCCTGTACAAAAATATTTTTAACACGATGCTCCGCCATATCAATTTTTTTGCCGGTACGATAGCCAGGATTGAATCCCACCGGCAAGATTATAAAATTTTTTTGTCGGGAAGCGTTCGGACAATATCTCCAGCACGCGGGCACCCCGCTGTCCCGACTGGCAACATACCACTATTTCGTCCGCTGGTA